>JANOVQ010000441.1:0-6965 GCA_031417495.1 Pseudomonadota bacterium
CCTCGTGCAAGCGCTGCGCGCGGTCGAGGTGATACAGCGCCGGCAGCAACTTGATCGACGCAAGATTGCCGGTCGCTCCAAAAATCACGTAACTGCACGCCTCAGTCATCGAGTGCGTGCTCCTTGTGATCGCCCGTCCACGCGAAATGGAAATGCTTGCCGAGCGGCGCATCGACCCGCTGGTAGGTGTGCGCGCCGAAATAGTCGCGCTGGGCCTGTAACAGGTTAGCGGGCAAGCGTGCGCAGCGGTAGCCATCGAAGAATGACAGTGCGGCAGTAAATGCCGGCAGCGGAATCCCGCGCTCAATACCAAAACTCACTGCGCGGCGCCAACCGCTGGCATAGCGCGCAAATTCGGTGGCAAAAAATTCATCTACCAATAAATTCTCAAGCGCAGGATTGCGCAGGTAGGCCGCCTTGATTTGATCGAGAAAGCGACTACGGATGATGCAGCCGCCGCGCCAAACCAGCGCGATGTCGCCCAACGCGAGCCGCCAGCCATAACTGGCGGCCGCCGCTCGTAACAACATAAAACCCTGGGCATAGGACACGATTTTTGAGCAGTAGAGCGCGGCGTGAATCGCTTCCACCAGCGGCAGCGGCGGCGTCGCGCTTGCGCGCACACCGCCGCTGCCGAGGACCTTGGCCGCCACTTCGCGCTGGGATTTCAGGGATGACACGAAGCGACTACTGACCGCTTCGGCGATCAAGGTCAGCGGCACGCCAAGTTCGATAGCATTGGCTGCAGTCCATTTGCCGGTCCCCTTTTGACCGCTGCTATCGAGAATTCCGTCGATGAATAGCGAATTGTCGCGATTGCGCACCGCCAGGATATCCGCGGTGATCTCGATGAGGTACGACGCTAACGGTCCTTCATTCCAAGTCCGAAACGTGGCCGCGAGTTCGTCGGGATTCAGACCCACGCCTTCGCGCAGCAGCTGATAAGCCTCTCCGATCAGCTGCATGTCGCCGTATTCGATGCCGTTGTGCACCATCTTCACATAATGTCCAGCGCCGCCGTCGCCGATCCACTCACAACATGGCGCACCGTCCACTTTCGCCGCGATCGATTGGAACATTGCGCGCACTCTGGGCCAGGCTGCTACCGCGCCTGCTGGCATCAGCGACGGACCGTGGCGCGCGCCTTCTTCGCCGCCTGAGATCCCCATGCCAATAAAATGGATGCCTTGCTTGTGCAGATAGGCGAGGCGTCGGTTCGAGTCCTCCCACAGCGAATTGCCACCATCGATGATGATGTCGCCTGCTTCGAGCAGCGGCACAAGTTGCTCAATTTGCGTATCGACTGGCGCACCCGCCTGAATCATCAGCAGGCACACTCGCGGGCGTTCCAGTGCGGCAGTAAATTCGGCAAGGGTCGGGCAGTTCACCAAGGAATTGGCCGGATTCTCCACCAACAGCTGGATGGTCCTGGCAGGAGTGCGGTTATAGACCGCGACAGTCAGATCGTGATCAGACAGGTTAAGCGCTAGATTGCGCCCCATCACCGCGAGACCGATGACGCCAATATCCGCTGATTTCATGTTGATTACGCCCTTTCTTTGTCCCCAGGATAGCGGCCACGCAACTCATCATGGACCATTATCGCCGGCGAAACCCGTGACCAGTATTAAGGTTTCCAGGCGAGGGCCGCTAGGCTGTCCTGCTGAGAGGAGCGCCCAGTCGTCAGGGATAGAGTTTAGTCACTGCCCATTGTGCGCCGTCGCGTCGGTAGCAGGTGCGATCGTGCAGGCGAAATGGGCGCTCTTCCCAGAACTCAAAATGCTCTGGATTCACTCGATAGCCCGACCAGAATGGCGGTCGCGGAATAGGCGCTTCACCAAATTGTGCGGTGAACTGCGCGACGCGCTGCTCGAGCACCGCGCGGGACGCCAAAATCTGCGATTGCTGTGACGCCCATGCACCGATCTGTGATTCTCTGGGGCGACTCTGGAAATACGCATCGGCCTCCACCGTGCTGACCAGGCTGGTCACACCTTCCACCCTGACCTGACGTCCCAGTGACTTCCAGTAGAAACATAGCGCAGCGTGCGCATTGGCGCGCAGCTCCGCGCCTTTAGGGCTGTCGAGATTGGTATAGAACACGAATCCTTGCGCATCGACCCCGCGCAGTAACACCATGCGCACCGCCGGCCGGCCTGCGGCGGTCACCGTCGCGACTGACATTGCGCTGGGGTTGTTGGGTTCGCTGCGCGCCGCCTCCTGTAGCCAAGTTTCGAACCACGCGAACGGGTCGCGTGAATTCATGTGCCGAAAGGATGCTTGAGCACAATGGTATGCGCGCGGTCCGGGCCAGTAGAAATCATGTCGATAGGGGTCTCGGCGATTTCAGAAATACGCGTGAGGTAGCGCCGTGCATTCAACGGCAGCGCGGAATACTCCGTGATGCCGACGGTCGATTCGTGCCAACCGGGTACGGTTTCATACACTGGCTGTACTGCGGCCATGGCTTCGGCGCCAATCGGTGAGCCGTTCATCGCGCCCTGAAGGTTGCGGTAGCCAACGCACAACCGAATCTCATCCATGCCGTCCAGGACGTCGAGCTTCGTGACACACAACCCGGAGATTCCGTTCGTCATACGCGAGCGCCGCAGCGCGACGCCATCAAACCAACCACAGCGCCGAGGCCGCCCCGTCGTCGCGCCAAACTCGTCGCCACGGGTCGCCAGGCGTTGGCCAGTTTCATCGAAGAGTTCGGTCGGGAACGGCCCGGAACCAACGCGGGTGGTATAGGCCTTGGTGATACCGAGAATGTAATCCAGGCACCGTGGGCTCGCCCCGGAGCCCGTGGCGGCGTAACCGGCCGTGGTATTCGACGACGTGACGAACGGATACGTGCCGTGATCAATATCGAGCAAACTCCCCTGTGCACCTTCAAACAGAATGTTGCCGCCGGCGGCTTGAGTTTCATAAATGATCTCCGCGACATCAGCGACCAGCGGCACGAGATCTTCCGCGAAACCCATCTGCTCATCGAGAATCTGCTGAAAGTCGAGCTTATCGACCTTGTAATAATTCGCGAGCACGAAATTGTGATAGTCGAGTACTTCACCAAGTTTGGAGGCAAAACGCTCGCGATAGCGCAAATCGTCCACCCGTAACGCACGGCGCGCGACCTTGTCTTCGTAGGCCGGCCCAATGCCGCGCCCGGTGGTGCCAATCGCCTGGGCGCCACGCGCCTTTTCGCGCGCCTGATCGAGCGCCGCGTGGTAGGGCAGGATGAGCGTGGCCGCTGGGCTGATTTGCATGCGGTCGCGGGCGGGAATGCCTTTCGATTCCAACTTCAGGATCTCTTCCATGAGCGCGGCCGGAGAAACCACTACGCCATTGCCAATCAAACAGCGCACCCCTGCACGCAGGATCCCAGACGGCACCAGGTGCAGCACAGTTTTCACCCCGTCGATCACGACGGTGTGGCCCGCGTTGTGTCCGCCTTGAAAGCGCACCACAGCGGCTACCCGCTCGGTGAGCATATCGACAACTTTGCCTTTTCCTTCGTCGCCCCATTGGGCGCCGATGACGACTACCGATTTACTCAAGACCGTTCCTCAATAAGTTAAAAATCTTGCAGCTCCCACTTTCCGTCAACTTCGCGCAAGTGCTGTCGACAGACGGCATCGTAGCCGTTATTGGGGAGCTGACCGGGGAGAGCCTGGAGCACCGCGTGTCCCGCGTTGCGCAGCGCCTCGATCGCACTGAGCAGCGCAGGTGCAGAGCCGGCCGGTGCAAAAATCCTCGGCGTAATCTTGCGTGGCAACGCACTAATGCTGGCGAGCAGTTTCAGATCCGTGCTGAAGCCGGTGGCAGGCCGCGCGCGCCCAAAGTAGGCACCGACGTTGTCATAGCGACCACCCCACGCAATCGCCCGGCCAAAGCCGCGCGTATACGCCGCAAACATGAGCCCCGTGTGATAGTGATAACCGCGTAACTCGGCAAGATCCACATGAATGGGTGCGCGCGGGCAACGTTGCTGAAGCTGCGCGACCAGCTCACTCAATGTTTGCACCGCTGCGAGCACCGGCGCCGGCGCGTGGGACAAGCGAGCCTGGGCCTGGGCCACCACTGCCGCATCACCGTGTAAATCGAGCAGACTGCGAAACATCCCGGCGAGATCGGCAGGCACCCGCGCGTGCGCTAGATTCAGGTCGACCTCGGTGCGATCTTTGCGCAGCAACGCATTCAGGAGCTGTGAATCCACCTCTGGCGCCAATTGCGCGGCCACGCTGAGACCGCGAAAGATCCCCATGTGACACACTTCAAGTGTCACGTCGTGAATACCGAGCGCGCCAAACAGGGCCAGCATCAGGGATTGAATTTCAGCGTCGGCGTCAATGCCCGCATGTCCGTAGAGTTCGGCGCCCACTTGCAGCGGATTTCGTGAGCCGGCGAATTTGTCTGGTCGAGTGTGCAGAATCGGTCCCAGGTAACACAGGCGCTGCGGCCCCTCGTGGGGCAGGCGGTGGGCATCGATGCGTGCAATCTGCGGCGTGATGTCGGCTGGAATGCCTAACATGCGACCGCTGATTTGATCGGTTAGCTTGAAAGTTTGCAGTTCTAAGTCTTCGCCGACGCCGGAGAGCAGCGAGTCCAGAAATTCGACCAACGGCGGCATGCACAGCTGATAACCCCAGCGCGCGAGCAGATCCAAGGCGAGCCGGCGCAGTTGCTCCAGATGCTCGGCATCCGCGGGGAGCAGTTCATCCACGCCATCCGGTAGTAGCCAGCGACTTTGCGTCGTCACATCAAGACCTCACAACCGCTAACAGAATGACGCCAGCGAGCATACTCACCAGTCCCAAAGTGCGCAGGCCGCGATCAGTGAACTGGGTGACCGCGAGCATGGACGCGCGAAAACGCTGCGGATTGAGAAACGGCAACATTCCTTCCACCACCAACACCAGCGCGAGCGCAGCTCCCATGTCCTGCCACATCTAACATTTGTCCACGCGCAACTAGGCAGCGCGTATTATTGGCGGTGAAAACGCTGGCGCTACGCTCAACGCGGAGTCGGGCTGTTGAAGTACTTGAGGAATTCCGAATCAGGCTGCAACAGCAGTAAATCCTGGTTGGATTTAAAGCTCTCCCGATAGGCGCTCAGGCTGCGATAGAACGCATAAAATTCCGGGTTGCGACTATAGACCTTGGAGTATATCGCGGCCGCCGTGGCGTCTCCTTCGCCGCGCAGAATTTCCGAATCGCGATAGGCTTCGGCCCTGATCACCGAGCGCGCTCGATCAGCGTCCGCGCGGATGGTGGTCGCCTCGCGCTCACCACTCGCGCGATTTTGACGTGCGACCCGCGACCGTTCCGAGCGCATTCGTTCGTAAACTGAATTATTGACTTCGGTTGGGAGGTCGATGCGCTTGAGCCGCACATCAACAATCTCGATGCCGAGCTCCTCACCCAAATCCTTGGTCCCCGTCACAATGCCGCGGATTGAGCCGCGATCCCCGGCCACGACTTCCTGCAAGGTGCGCTTGCCGAACTCATTGCGCAGACCGTCATTCACTTTCTGGTACACCAGGATCTGCGCACGCCGCGGATCACCACCGGTCGCGAGATAAAACCGCACGACATCTTTAATCTTCCAGCGCACAAACGAATCGACGATCACGTCTTTCTTTTCGCCGGTGAGGAAGCGCTGCGGCTCGAACTCGATAGTCTGGAGACGGCTGTCGAACTTCGCCACGTTTTGATAGAACGGGATCAGAGCATACAGGCCGGGCTTGTAATCAGCCCGCTTAACTTCCCCCAATTGGAACAGGATGACTTTTTCCTGTTCGAACACGCGGAACATGCTGAGCGAGACTATCACCCCGACTAAAAGGATGCCGATCAAGAGTCGCGTAAGCATTAGCGTGCCCCTCGCAGCCGACTGTTATCCCGCAGGCGCGCCGCCGCTTCGGCGGGGGCGGTGTACAGATCGGGGTCAGTGACTGTCGCCGCGCTCGAATCGGCCGCAGAATTAGCGGGTGGTGTAGGCAGGCGATCGAGCAGTTTATCCAGTGGTAAGTAGGTGACATTGCCGCTGCCGCCTTTTTCCATCAACACCTTATTGCTGCCCGCGAGTACGGACTCAACCGTTTCCAGATAGAGCCGCTGCCGGGTGACATCCGGCGCCTGCTCGTACGCCGCGAGCAGTTGCTCGAAGCGGCGCGCCTCACCTTCTGCACGCGATACCACCTGGGCCTTATACCCTTCGGATTCCAACCGAATGCGGGCCGCCTCGCCCTGCGCGCGTTCCACGTTTTCGTTGCGATACGCTTCGGCTTCATTGATTTTGCGTTGCTTATCTTCACGCGATTTGATCGCGTCATCGAACGAGGATTTCACATCCTCCGGCGCGGTCGCGCTCAACATGTTCACACTGGTCACTTCGATCCCGCTTTGGTAGGCATCCAGCATTTCCTGCATGTGCTGGCCCGCATCGGCCGCGACTTCGGCACGCCCCTCGTTAATAACGAAATCGAAGGTTCGGCTACCGATGGTTTCGCGGATCGCACTCTCCGCCGCGCGTTGCACCGTTTGATCGGGATCGGCGATTTTGAGCAGGTAACTCGATACATCCTTGATCCGGTACTGCACGGCGAGTTCAAGCTGAGTAATGTTCTCGTCTTTGGTCAGCATGGTAGCGTTCACACTAAAGCCGCGGATCTGCTCAATATTGACCTTAATCACCTTTTCGATCGGTCGCGGGAAACGGAAATGCGGGCCGGGTTGCAGGGTGGTTACGTATTTGCCAAACCGGAGCACGACCCCGCGTTCAGCGGAGTCGATGCGCCAAAATATCTCATAAACGAGCCCTGCCCCCGCGAGGACTGCGATGAGAATCCAGGTGGAAGCGGATGCATTCGCCGGCCCACGATTTCCGCCACTGCCGCCACCGCGCGGGCGCCGCCCGAACAAAGCACCGAGCTTGTCCTGCAGTTTGCGCACGATTTCATCGA
>JANOVQ010000442.1:0-15870 GCA_031417495.1 Pseudomonadota bacterium
CGGCGGCACCTACATCACGCCGAATGTTGGCGCGCTCCTCAAAGAGGCTGTCAATCGCAAACGCGAGGAGGCGAGCCTGGAGGACCTCTCGGATCGCGAGTATCAGATATTCCAGATGATCGTGATTGGCAAAGGCTCTACCCAGATCGCGAACGAACTGAATCTCAGCGTAAAAACCGTGAGCACCCATCGCACCCGGTTGCTGCAAAAGCTGGCGCTATCGACCACTGCCGATCTGGTGCGGTTTGCCTTACGGCAGGGGATCGACGAAACCTTCGTGGGTTGAGAGCGTTCGCGGCCCTTCCTACGAAACCCCTCTCCCGTAGGAGCGGGCTTAGCCGCGAAATCTCGCCTACCCGGAATGTGAATTTTTGCGACCTGGTTCACAACTCAGCCAGAACTCTGCGGATTTAATGCAGCTCAGCGTAAGCAATAAGGGTGTTGCCAATGACATCACAAACGGCTGAAGTGTGTCGCTCGCGACACCTCCCGGCCCGGGACACAGGAGTGACCGCATGCAAATTAAAGCTTTTCTCATCGGATTCTCGGCACTTAGCCTGGTCGGCTGCGGCAGCCTGCCGCAGGAGCGTGCGCTGAGCGGCAGCGCCTTGGGCGCCGGCGCCGGCGCTGCCTTGGGCGCGATGACTGGGATGACGGTGGCAGGCGGCGCGCTAATCGGCGCGGCAGCGGGGGCGCTAACCGGTGCGCTGACCGATCAACACCAGATCAATTTGGGGGAACCGGTGTGGAAACAAGCCCCACGACCGACTCCCTTATCCACTATCCAAGGAGCACCGGCGCCGCTTAGCTCACAGGTAGTGAACTCGATTCAGACCAGCCTGAACCGCCTGGGGTATCGCGCGGGTGCGGTTGATGGGCTAGTCGGGGTGCGCACCCAAACGGCGATTCGGGCGTATCAGCGAGATCACAATCTCCTGGAAGATGGCCGTGCTTCCCCGGAGCTGGCCGATCATCTCTGGAGCCGTGGCCGTCCACGCGCATTGGCACAAGGACCTGCGGCGAGTTAATCCCGCGGTCCGTCCTGCGCGGCACATGGATAGCCCGCGCGCAGGATTTTTTCGATCACCGGTTTCGCCGGCGCCGTTGGCGCTACGCCTTGGCGTAGTGCGTGGAGCACTTCCCTCGCCAAGTCTGGTGCCGCGACTGACGGCGGTACACACCAGGCCTTTGAGGCAACTTTCCCACACACGTCGCAGGGTCGGACATACCAGTCGCACATCGCGGCATTGAGGTCGGCATAGCCGGTAGTCAACGCCTGCTCACAGGTGCGGATAATCATCGCCACATTGGCCTCCGCCGCCGAGCACGGCGGCGCGACCACCCACGTCACAAGACCTAGCCACAAAACTCCGCCGACAGTTTTCAAACGGGCTTTCTAGGCTTCACCGTTCATCAGTTTCGCGACGTACTCATCGAAGGTAATCACGCCGCCGGACTTCTCAGCGCGTCCGACATCCTTCGGCGGTAGCACGTCTTGCACCACATCGAGTCGCTTCCAAACCGCGAGTGGTGTCTCACAGGCTGCACGCGGCACATATCGGGAAGGTGCGACACGCTGCATCCGAGGAATATACCGCGGGCAATTCACCCAGATCTTGGTCACCTTCACGCGCACGATGAGTTCCGCTTCCTGGTAGGTGGCGAGCAGCGGATCGTTGGCGAGCACGGTTGCTTCACCGTGCAGTCGCAGACGATTGGGATGCTCGAAATCGATAAACAGGATGCCCACTTTGGGGTTCGCCGCAATATTCCCCATCGAGAAGAACATTCCGTTACCGTCATAGCTCGGGAACGCAATGGTTTGTGGATCAACCACCCGAATAAAACCCGGATCGCCCCCTTTGTAGGAAACGCTGGGATGCCCGTTCTGATCGACTGTGGAAAGGAAAAAATAGTCACGGGATTCAATGAATCCCTTGTCCATCTCATCCACCGCGTCTTTCACGATCATCTCTTCCAGGCGGTCCGCCATTTTGCGGGTGGAAAATTGATCCTGCAGCACGCGATGCTGCTCGCTATACACCTTGCTCATCATGCACTCCTCGTTTTAAGAACGTTAAAGACTGACCACCTTCGTTGTGCGCGGCAGCGTCATCCCGGCAAATTTTGTGCGCGCAGCGCTCCTCGCAACGACCGCTTAGGGAAGCTATCCGACCTGTGGTTCTAATCAAGCTTCGACACCTCCGGTAGCCGTTTTTCAACGAACGCCGACATCATCTCGCGCGCCGCCGGGAGCGTAAGCAACTCTGCAAAGCGCGCGATCTCGGCTGCGATCCGCTGCGCGACGGGTTCTTCGGGGCGCTTCATCATGGCCTTCGTTGCGCGTAACGCAGCGCGCGGCTTGGCGGCAAGTTTCCGCGCCGTGGCCTGGGCCTGCGGCAACAATTGCCCAGCCTCACATAACGCGGTGACCAGGCCCATCGCGTGTGCCGCAGCGCCATCGAATGGCTCGCCAAGCATCAACAGTTCGGCAGCTCGCGGATAACCAACCAGCCGCTGCAAGAGCAGCGAGGATCCTGCCTCCGGACACAGTCCGAGGTTCACGAACGGCAGCGAAAAGCGCGCCGTGGGGGTGGCGTAGATGAAGTCGCAGTGCAGGAGCAAGGTCGTGCCGATGCCGACTGCCGGCCCGTCTACGGCGGCAATCAGCGGCACGGTTGCGGCGGCCAACGCCTGGAGCAAGCCGTGCGCTGGGCGCGGCGCGGTCGGGTCCTGGTGAGTGAGAAAATCCTGCAGGTCGTTACCGGCCGTAAAGCATCCCTCAGCGCCACAGATCACGACCGCACGCACGGCGGCGTTGTGCTCTGCGTCCAACACAGCGGCAGTCATCGCCGCGTACATCACCCCGTTCAACGCGTTCTTCTTCGCGGCGCGCTGCATCCGGATCGTGCGCACGCCGGCGTCGAGGGAGGTTTGAATCAATTCGGACATGGTGTAGGGTCGTCCTCGTCGCGGCGATTTTAGCCAACTGGCAGGATAGCAGGTGCAGCCAGTGCCGATTCTACGATTAAGTGGCGTACCCCGGCACTGGCCGAGCCTATTCCTTTGAACAATCCACTACCGACCTGAGACCTACCCGCATGCCGCGCCTCGTCGTTCTTCTCAGCTTGATGTTTTGTGCGCTTGCCGGGCAAGGGGCCCACGCTGCGGCAGAACTCCGCCCGTTCACCATCGCCCAAATCGAAACCCTCGGTCGCGCGCTCTTCGAGATCGAACGCCGGACCGAGATCGCAGTCGATCTCATGAATGAAAATTACGATGCCGAGCAGGAAGCCATCGGCGCCTGGGTGACCGAAGGCGAGCCTGCGACACTGTTAGTGCGCTTCGTACGTCTGACCGACACCGGCGCCGAACCCGTCCTTGATGCGCGATTCGACGACCTGCTGCTGCCCAGCTTTAGCACACCTTCGAGTCGCACCCTGACTGCTTTCCAGCAAAGTCAGGTCACCGCGCGCCGGACCGTGCAAGCGCATCTGCAAGCCCCTTGTTCGCCCCACTATGAGAGCGTGGCGTTGGCGGACCCGAGCGGCCCCGGCTTACTGCTCTATGCGCTCGCCCTTGAAGAACAACCCACTACTGTCTTGCTGGGCGGACATCATCGCTTTTCGTTAAGCGCGGATGGCCAAACGCTGCGTCAGGCGGATGCCCTATCGACCGCGTGTACTGCCACCACACTGGCCAAACTGCAGGCGACGAATGCCAGCCAAGGCGTCGCCATCCGCGCCAATCTGAGTGACACGCCGCTGGAAATCCACGTGTACCTGAGCCTGCACTATCACGTGCCGCTTTATGTGGTGACCCGCGATCTGAAAATGTGGGAAGTCAAAGATGGCCACATGCGGGTGATCAGAGAGCGTCCGGGTGAAATGTCGTCAGCAACGGCGCCTTAAAGACAAAGCGACCACGGAGTTCACGGAAGGAAGAAATAATCGAGAATTCGTGACGGGTCTGAAAACTTTGAATTTTTACTCTTGTCTCCCCTCCGTGCCTCCGTGGCTAATCCTAAAAGGGTGCGAAGAAGGCGCCGAAACTGCTACGCTCCCGCGCCTCCCACTCGTGAGCGCCTGACCATGAATTTCGATATCCCGCCCGAGCTCGCCGCGTATCTATTGGAATTAGATGCTTTCATCGCCCGCGAAATAAAGCCCCTGGAAGCGCAGCACGACAACGTGCGCTTTTTCGACCATCGGCGGGAACACGCGCGCACCGATTGGGACCGCGACGGCCTCCCGCGCGAAGACTGGGAAGCCCTGCTGGCCGAGGCCAAACGTCGCGCGGATGCGGCCGGGCACTTTCGATATCCGTTTCCCAAGCGCTATGGCGGCCGCGACGGGACCAACCTCGGCATGGCCATCATCCGCGAACATCTCACAGGGCTTGGTCTCGGCTTGCACTGCGATCTGCAAAACGAACACGCGATTGTCGGTAATAACATCAGCTTCATGCTGATGCTCGAATACGGTTCACCCGCGCAACAGGCGGCCTGGGTTGAACCGCTGGCGGCGGGCCAGAAAATCTTTGGCTTTGGGATCACCGAGCCTAATCACGGATCCGATGCGACCCACATGGAAACCACCGCTGTGCGCGCGGGCGCCGGCTGGCGAATCAATGGCGAGAAAACCTGGAATACGGGGATCCACACCGCCGAAGCAGATCTCATTTTCGCGCGGACCAGCGGCAAAGCCGGTGACGCCACCGGGATCACCGCTTTCCTGACGCCGACCAACGCGCCCGGTGTCAAGATTGAGGAAATGCTGTGGACCTTCAACATGCCGACCGATCATGGCCGGGTCTCGTTGACGAATGTGGAGGTCGCGGAGAGTGCGATCTTCGGCGGCGAAGGGCGCGGCCTGCAGGTGGTGCAGCATTTTTTCAATGAGAACCGCATTCGCCAGGCCGCGTCCAGTTTGGGCGCTGCGCAATACTGCATTAATGAAGCGGTGGCGTATGCGAAATCGCGCAAGACCTTCGGCAAAACCCTGGCCAGCAATCAGGGCATCCAGTTCCCATTGGTGGAATTGCATACGCAGTGCGAAATGTTGCGCGCGTTGATCCACAAAACGGCGTGGATGATGGATACCTACGGCGCCTTCTCGGTTTCCGATAAAGTTTCGATGTGTAATTTCTGGGCCAATCGCCTGTGCTGCGAAGCGGCCGATCGCGCGATGCAGGTTCACGGCGGTCTGGGCTACTCGCGGCATAAGCCGTTTGAACACATCTATCGCCACCATCGCCGCTATCGCATCACCGAAGGGGCGGAGGAAATTCAGATGCGCCGGGTCGCCGGTTATCTGTTCGGCTTCATGCAACAGCGCGCGCCGAAAGGCGTGGCCGAATAAAAAACTGAATGGCGACGTGATGCACGAACCCAATGGCGAGCTTAGCGCCCGACTCGCAGCCTTGCTGTCCCGCGCGTTGCCCGAATTCCGCGCGCTGACCGCGTACGAGCGGCTCACCGGCGGTGCCAGCCAGGAAACCTACTCGCTGGAAATCACCACCGCCGGCGGCGCGCGCCGCCTCGCGCTGCGCCGTGAAGCCGGCGGTCAACCGATGGCGCACACCGCGGGTCAAATCGGTCTCGCCAACGAAGCGCGGGTGCTGCACGCCGCGCGCGCGGCAGCGGTGCCGGTGCCGGAAATCCTCGCCACCCTGGCCCCAAGCGATGGTTTAGGCGAAGGGTTTCTGATGCCCTGGCTAAGCGGCGAAACGCTCGGCTCGAAGATCGTGCGCGATCCGGTGCTCGCTGCGTTGCAACCCCCATTGGCTTACCAATGCGGCCAAGTCCTCGCGCGTATTCACGACATGGATATCGCCCGCCACGGGCTAGGCGATTGCCTGACCGTGACCCCGCCGGCCGCGCTGGTCGAACAAACCTACGCACGTTATCTGGCCTTTGAAACGCCCCAGCCCATGATCGATTACACCGCGCGTTGGCTGCTTGCCAATTTACCGCGCGCACCGCGCCACACCTTAGTCCATGGCGATTTTCGCAATGGCAACTTGATGATGTCGGCGCAGGGGATTGTCGGAGTGCTGGACTGGGAGATCGCACACCTGGGGGATCCCATGCGCGACCTTGGCTGGCTATGCACGCATTCCTGGCGCTTCGGCCGCGCCGCGAAGCCAGTGGGTGGATTTGGCGAGTATGCAGAATTGTTTGCGGGCTACCGTGCAGAATCCGGGCTGGAAGTGGATCCGACACACGTGAGATTCTGGGAAATCTTCGGTTCCTTCTGGTGGGCGGTGGGCTGCCTATCGATGGCCGATCAATATCGTCATGGGCCGGATCGCACAGTCGAGCGGCCGGCGATCGGACGGCGCTCCTCGGAATGCCAAGTCGATTGCGTGAATTTTCTGATCCCTGGTGCGGTCGCCCAGGTAGACGCCGACCCGACGCGCGACACCGCGCTGCCAAGTACTTTCGAACTGTTGGCCAGCGTGCGTGAATTTCTGCGCGAGGGCCTGGGCAACGCGCTCCCAGAGCGCGCGCAATATCTCTCACGCGTCGCGGCCAATTCGCTCGAGATCATGCGCCGTGATCTGCTGCACGGTGGCGCGGCACGCGCGGCAGAACAGGCGCGACTCGCCACCTTACTGGGCGACCAGGCACCCCTCGCGGAACTGCGCTGGCGCTTGGTCCACCGGCTCCGCGCGGGCGATTTCGCGTTGGATAATCCGCACTTGACAGCGCACTTAAGGGCGACGGTGGTGAATGAAGTGTTGATCGATCAGCCGCGCTATGCGGGCGCTGAACTTGCGCTAGGAACCGTATGACCACCGCGAAACGACGCCTGCAGGCTATCCTCTGCGCCGATGCCGTTGGCTACTCGCGCCTGATGGGGGAAGACGACGCGCACGCCCTAAGCACCTTGAACGCCAGCCGTGCGGTGTTCAGGGACACGGTCGACACGCATGGTGGACGCGTGGTGGACACGGCCGGTGACAGCGTCCTTGCCGTTTTCGACAGCGTTATCGAAGCAGTCGAAGCGGCGCGCGCGATTCAGCAGGCGCTCGCCGAACGTCACGCGATGGCGCCCCCAGCGCGGCGCATGCTCTTTCGGATCGGCGTCAATCTCGGCGATATCATCGAACAGGCGGACGGCACGATTTATGGCGATGGCGTCAATGTCGCAGCACGCATCCAAAGTCTCGCCGATCCCGGGGGCATTACGGTCTCTGGTGCGGTCTACGAGTTCATCCAAGGCCGTACTTCCTTTGCGGTTCGCGACTTGGGCGAACACGCGGCCAAGAACATTGCCCGTCCGGTGCGTGTTTACGCGCTGGGCGCTGCACAGCAGGAGCCCGCCGCGACGACTGCGGTCGTACTGAGCCAAGCGGTCGCTGCAGGTTCCGCGCTACCTTCAGTCGCAGTGCTGCCCTTTATGGCGATGGGCGGCGATCCGCTTGACGAGGTTTTTGCGGACGGTATCAGTGAAGACATCATTACCGAGTTGGCGCGCTTCCGTGAACTCGCGGTCACCGCGCGGAATTCTTCTTTCGCGTACAAGGGGCGTGCGGTCAAGGCCCAGGATGTCGGTCGTGAACTTGGTGTGCGTTACATTTTGGAGGGCAGTGTGCGCAAGGCGGCTGAGCAGGTGCGGGTGACTGCGCAGCTGATCGACGCCGATAGCGGAAATCATCTGTGGGCGGAGCGCTTCGATCGCCGCCTCGAAGATGTGTTTGCCGTGCAGGACGAGCTGACCAGCAAGATCGTTGCCGTGCTGGTTAAAAAGGTGACCGACAGCGAACGACGCCGTGGCCGCGCCGACGCCCGCACCGAGAATCTTGCCGCATACGAATTGCTGTTGCGTGGGCGGGAGCTGTGGTTTCGCTTTACGCGCGAAGATAATCTGGCGGCGCGCACGCTCTACTCACAGGCGTTGGCGCTCGACCCTCACTATGCGCGCGCCTACGCCAGTCTCGCCTGGACGTACATGACTGCGTACAACGAATTCTGGGCCGACGACCCACAGGCTGCACTCGATCTCGCGCTTGATTTTGCGCAGAAGGGGATCGTGGTTGACGCCACGTCGCATTCGAACTGGCTCGCACTTGGCCAGGTGCACTACTACCGCAAGAACCTCCCGCGGGCAGTTGAAGCCTATCAGACTGCCATCGAACTCAATCGCAGCGATGCCGATGGTTACGCTTTTCTAAGCCAGGTTTTGAGCTTGCACGGCGAACCGCAGCAGGCAATCGATCTTCTTGACCACGCTTTTGCGCTCAATCCCTACCTCGGGCAGTGGCCGCAGGCGTTGTACGTGGTGGCGTACTTCAATGCGCGGCGTTACGAGTCTGCCGTCGTTACGATCCGCAAGCTTGTCGATCCTCCGGTGAGCATTCAACGCTGGATCGCGCCCACCTACGCCTATCTCGAGCGCCTGGAAGATGCACAGGCGGCGGTCGCGAAATATCGCGTCGCGTACCCGCAGTTTAATCTTGCTGAACATTTAGCACGCATCCCGTTCACGCACGCGGCCGACCGCGAGCACTATGCTGAGGGCCTGCGTCGCGCGGGGTTGGTGTAAGCAGCGACACCTCAGACAGCGTGGCTCTGCGCGTCGGGCACAAACACCGCAGCCGCGTCGGCGCCGTTGTTCCAGATGAATTCAAGGAAGGCCGCGGCGATCTTCCAGCCGTCTTTCGTTAGCGCGAACTGCCAGCGATAACGCCCGCCTGACATATAAAAGTCCGTGGCCTTTTGCGGGTCAGTCACGCCGACGAAAATCAGATTCCCCGTGCCGGTCGCCCGCTCACCACTCACCTCGAAATCGAGATTGATCATGATGTGCTGCATCACGCGGTAAACATGATCCATCTGGCCTTTGCACTTGTCATGGATATCCTGGCGGCCACGCATCACGCCAAAGCCGCCGGCAAATTCGAACACAGCATCTTCGGTGAAGCATTCGGCCCAGCCCACCCAGTCGAAAGCGTCTGCACGCTTGTGGTAGGTATTGATCAGTTTGTCCAGCGCCCGTTCGTGTTCAATACGCTGGAGACGGCGTTCATAATTTTCGCTGTTCATGGCTAACCTCACGCTGCTGATGATCAAAGGTATTGCGCGTATTCGTCCAACGCCTTTAGAACGACTTTCTCGTCGCCGACTGGCAGGCGCATGATGGCCCGCGTGGCGCCGGAATCGCGGGCCTTGGCAAGCGTCGCGGCCGCCTGAATTTCGTCGGCGAGAAAAAACAAAGACACGTCGAGTTTGGCGGGATCGCGGCCGAGCAAGCGCATCTGCGCGTGGATGTCGGCGATGCTGCGCCGGGTTTCCTCCACATCGAAGGTCAGTGGCAGCCAACCATCGCCATAGCGCGCGACCTGGGTGCGCCCGAACGGCGTATCAAGGATTCCCAAAACCACTGGTGGTCCCTCCGGGCGCTGCGGTTTTGGGTATTGCCAGCTTTCAGTGAAGTGTACGAACTCGCCGGCAAAACTCGCGCGTTCGCTCGCCCACAAGGTGCGCATTGCGCGCAGTCGTTTGCGCAGCTCGCGCCACCGAGTTTCGAAGCGCACACCATGATGGCCCATCTCGGCGACATTCCAGCCCGCACCCACGCCGAAAATAAAGCGCCCGTCGCTCAGGCGATCGAGGGTCGCCACCTGTTTGGCGAGCGAGATCGGGTGGTACTGATTGATCAGGCACACGCAGGTACCAAGCCGCAGACGCGTCGTCACGGCAGCAGCGGCCGCCAAAGTGGTAAACGGATCCGACATATGCCGATATTCTTCCGGCAGGAAAAACTTGCCATTGCCGGCGAGCGGCATCCCGGTCTGTGGATCGGCGGGCTCGTCCTTGCCCGGTACCGGGATATGCGTGTGCTCGGGAACCCATAGTGATTCAAAGCCGCGCACTTCGGCGGCGCGCGCGAGATGGTCCAAGCGCATGGAGTATTCGGTGTTGAATGAAAAGACGCCCAGCTGCATTAGTTCTATCCCGTGACTTCGTTCAGAGTTGTAAAGTTAGAGCGCGCGCCGCGACTACGCCTGTGCTGCTTGTGCCGCCAGTTCCTCCGGCAACGCCCGCCCCGCCCAATAAAAATGCACTGCCGCCCACACATTGAACAACGAACACAGAAACAACGCATAGCGCAGCGAATCGACGCCATATTTCGCGTGCAACAGATCGCTCATCACACCAACAAATTGCGGGCCCGCGCCGAGCCCAATGATGTTCACAATAAACAGCAACACCGCAGCGGCGACTGCCCGCATGCGCAAACCGACCAAGCTCTGGGTCTGCGCAAAGCACGTGCCCTGCCAGAAGTTGCCGAGCAGAAAGGGCACCACCATGAACCACAACGCATACCTCGCGCTAGACGCAAAGAATACCCCGTAGGCGAACGGCAGGTTGATAATCACCGCCACACACACGATCCACAGTGCCCAGCGCTTATCGCGCCGACCGCAGCGATCTGCCAGATAGCCACCGAGCGCAATGCCGATAGCGCCAGCGACCCCGACGATAAGGCCAAGCGAGGTGCCGACAGCACCCGAGGTCAGGCCATGGGTGCGCATTAGAAAGGCCGGCATCCAGATAATCCACGAGTAACCGACGAAGGCCGTCAGGCCGCCGCCCAACGCCAGGTGGATAAATGCCCGCTGGCGACGCAGATGGCGCACGGTCTCAGCCAAAGTCGGCTGCGTAGCGGCCACCGCGCGAAGCTCCGCCTGCCCACGCAGGGGTTCGCGTACCGTCAAGCGCACAATAAGTGCGAGCACCAAGCCCGGTGCACCCACCACAAAAAACGCCGCACGCCAACCGAAATACTGATTGATCCAGCCACCGGCGAGAAAGCCGAACAGAATCCCCAGCGGAATCCCCATGGCGTAGATCCCGAAGGCGGTCGCGCGCGCTTCAGGCGGGTAATAATCGGACAGGATTGCGTTGGCGGGCGGGGTACACCCTGCCTCGCCAATCCCGACGCCAATGCGCGCGGCGAGCAATTGCCAGAAGTTCGTGACCAGGCCCGACAACGCCGTCATCCCGCTCCACAGGGCAAGCGAAATGGCGATGACGTTGCGGCGATTTGCGCGATCCGCGTAACGCGCGATCGGAATGCCGAGGGTGGCATAGAACATCGCGAACGCGATGCCAGAGAGCAGCCCCAGCGCGCTATCCGATAAGTGCAGTTCGCGTTTGATATCCTCAAGCAGAATCGAGAGGATCTGGCGGTCAATAAAATTGAAGGTGTACACGACCACCAGAATGCCGAGAACATAGCGGCGGGTACTGTGCGCTGGCATTGCCGGTTCATTCATGGTCGGCAATCGTGACGGGCACATGCCCGATAAGCAAGCTCTGTCCTGAGTGTGTAAGGCGAGGCGTTGCAGACGGGACGCTGCTGTGTTTAATGTCGGCACTAACCGGAGGAAATTCCCTTATGGAAAATGTTCTGCCGCATCGTTTCAAAGTACGAAACGTATGACGACTAAGCCGCACGCCGTGGCCGGTAGTTCGGCCCGCACGATCAATCACTACGATACGCGTGCCCAGGCCTATTGGAGGGGTACGCACGATCACGACGTGAGCCAAAATGTGGCCGCGCTGCTGGCGGCGATCACGGGCGAGCCACCTTGGGCGATCCTCGATTTTGGCTGCGGACCTGGACGTGATCTCGCGACCTTTAAGGAACTCGGGCATCACCCAATCGGCCTTGATGGGGCGCCGCAGTTCGTCGCGCTAGCGCGCGCTCACAGCGGCTGCGAAGTCTGGCAGCAGGATTTTCTGGCGCTCGCACTGCCGCACGCGAAGTTCGATGGTGTATTCGCCAACGCGTCGTTGTTTCATGTGCCGAGTGCAGCGCTACCACGCGTGTTGGCGCACCTGCACGCCACGCTTAAGCCGGGCGGCGTGTTATTCACGTCCAACCCACGCGGAGATGATCAGGAAGGTTGGCAGGGCGAGCGCTACGGGACCTACCACAGCTGGGAACGCTGGCGAGACTTTCTGCGCCTGGCGGGCTTTAGCGAAGTGCAACATTACTATCGACCACCGGGGCGACCACGCGCAGAACAGCCGTGGCTCGCCAGCGTTTGGCGAAGTTCAGTTGCCAGCACTGCATCGGCCTAGGTGTTTGCGTATTCAAAGGCCGTCGCAGTGATTCCGTTTGCGCGCGCAGCTGGCGATACTGTGTGCAGTGAAATCGAGGACCAGGGCTATGGCGGCTGAAGGAAGTGGCGGCGAAAATTTGGCTCACTCACAGGCCGTGGACAGCGATCCGCTAGAAACGCAGGAATGGCTCGAATCGCTCGATGCTGTCATGCAGGACAGCGGCAGCGAACGCGCGCAGTTCCTGCTCCATCAACTCGAAGAACGCCTGCGCGAGACTGGCGTGCGGGCGCCAACCCTGCCTTATTCGGCCTACCGCAATACCATTCCCCTCGACAGCCAGGCGCCGTATCCCGGTGATCTATTGCTTGAAGAGCGGCTCACCTCGCTCATGCGCTGGAACGCGCTCGCGATGGTCATGCGCGCCAATCATGCGCATGGTGAACTCGGCGGGCATATTGCGAGCTATGCGTCAGCCGCGGAAATTTTCGAGGTGGGTTTTAATCATTTTTTTCGTGGCGCGGACGCCGCAGGTGGTGGCGACCTGGTGTTCTTTCAGCCGCACTCGGCGCCTGGCGTGTATGCGCGCGCTTTCCTCGAAGGTCGTCTCACGGAACTCCAGCTCGCCAACTATCGCCAGGAAGTCGCCGGCCATGGCCTGTGCTCGTATCCGCATCCGTGGCTGATGCCGAACTTCTGGCAGTTTCCCACGGGCTCGATGGGGATCGGGCCGATCAGTGCAATTTATCAAGCGCGCTTCCTGCGCTATTTGCGCGATCGCGGGCTCGCCGCCACCGAGCAACGCCAGGTGTGGGGCGTATTTGGCGACGGCGAAATGGACGAGCCGGAATCGATTGCCGGTCTCACCTTGGCGGCGCGCGAGAAACTCGACAATCTCACTTTCATCATCAACTGCAACCTGCAGCGCCTCGATGGCCCGGTGCGCGGCAACGGCCAGATCATTCAGGAACTCGAAGCGCTGTTCACCGGCGCGGGCTGGAATGTCATCAAAGTGCTGTGGGGCTCGGACTGGGATGCGCTGTTCCAGCGCGACATCCAGCACACTTTGCTGCGTATTTTCGCCGCCACGCCAGATGGCGAGTATCAAACGCTTGGCGCGAAAGACGGCGGCTACAATCTCGCAAATTTCTTTCAGCAGGATCCTGTGCTCGCCCAACTGGTTGCGCATATGTCGGAAGCAGAGATCGATGCCCTGCGGCGTGGTGGCCATGATTTCCGCAAGCTCTATGCGGCGTTCGCTACCGCCAAGGCAACACGCGGACAACCGACCGTGATTCTCGCCAAGACCAAGAAGGGTTTCGGCATGGGCGGCACCGGGGAATCGCGCATGACTGCGCATTCCGCGAAGAAGCTTGATGTCGAAGCGCTGAAATCCTTCCGTGATCGTTTTCATCTGCCACTCTCCGATCACCAGGTCGCAGCACTCGAGTTTTGCAAGCCGGCACCGGACAGTCCTGAGATGCGTTATTTGAATGCGCGGCGGGCGACGTTGGGCGGTTTTCTGCCGCGTCGCCAAGTCGCTGCACCCACCTTACCCGTGCCACCGCTCGCGACCTACGCGAACTTTGCACTGCAGGCGGACGGTAAAGAGATGTCCTCCACCATGGCCTGCGTGCGGCTGCTCGGCAATTTGTTGCGTGATAAGACCCTCGGTCCACGCCTCGTGCCGATCGTGGCTGATGAGGCGCGGACGTTCGGGATGGCAAATCTGTTTCGCCAAGTGGGCATCTATTCCTCGGTCGGTCAAACCTATGAACCCGAAGACGCAGGCTCCATGCTGTACTACCGAGAGATTAAAAACGGCCAGCTGCTGGAGGAAGGGATCACCGAAGCCGGCGCGTTATCCTCGTGGGTGGCGGCGGCGACTTCCTATAGTGTGAACGGGCTTGCGATGCTGCCGTTCTATATTTATTACTCGATGTTTGGTTTTCAGCGCGTGGGCGATCTGATTTGGGCGGCAGCTGATCAGCGCGCACGCGGATTTCTGTTGGGCGCCACGGCCGGCCGGACCACCCTGAGCGGTGAAGGTCTGCAACATCAAGACGGCTCCAGCCATTTGGTGGCAGCGACGATTCCGAACTGCCGGGCCTACGATCCGACCTATGCCTACGAACTCGCGGTGATCGTCGATCACGGCATGCGCCGCATGCTCGAACAGCAGATCGATGAGTTTTACTACATCACGGTCATGAACGAGTCCTACCCGCAGCCGAGCATGCCAGCTGATGTGACGGACGGAATCTTGCGCGGCATCTACCGGCTCTCGGGCCCTGGCAATGGCGAGGCCCCGGCCGCCATCCGCTTACTGGGTTCCGGCACGATCCTGCGTGAGGTCAGCGCCGCCGCCAAGCTGCTGGCGACGGATTGGGGCGTGACGTGCGAAGTGTGGAGTGTCACGAGCTTCAGCGAGCTGGCACGTGACGCGCGCGACACTGCACGCTGGAATCGCCTGCATCCGCAAACCGCTGCGCGGGCTTCTTATCTTGCGAGCTGCCTGCCTGGCGTCACCCCGATTGTCGCCGCCACCGATTATGTCTGCGCCTATCCGGCACTCATCGCACCTTATCTGGCGGCGCCGCTGTGCCCGCTCGGCACCGATGGCTTTGGGCGCAGCGACTCACGCGAAGTGCTGCGCGACTTCTTCGAAGTCGACCGGCGGCACATTGCGCTCACCGTGTTGAGCACACTGGCTCGCGCCGGCGCGGTGTCGGCGGAGTTGCCGCAACAGGCCATCGCCCGTTACGCGATTGAGGCCGATTGCGTGGCGCCGTGGGAGCGCTGAGGTGCGCAGTGGACGTCCACCCTTTCGTCATCCCGGGCGGAGCCGCAGGCGCAGACCCGGGATCCATGGGCGTCAGACATTCAGGATGGATCCCGGATAACCGCTCCGCGGTTTCCGGGATGACGGGTCGAGAACGTAATCTCGCGCCGAGAGACTTCACAATAATTCCGCTGACCCCCGAAGGAGCACCCGATGATTCTCGAAGGCATTCGCGTCCTGGATTTCACGCAGTACCTGGCCGGCCCAACAGTCACCCGACTGATGGCCGAAATGGGTGCCGAGATCATTAAAATCGAACACGCGCCCAGCGGCGATCCCTCGCGTGGGCTGCCGTTCATGAAAGACGGCCGCAGTGGTTACTTCGTGCAGCAGAATCGCGGCAAACAGAGTGTGTGCCTCGATCTTGCAAAACCGGAGTCCAAAGAGATTCTGATTGACCTCGTCAAAAGTGTGGATGTGCTGGTCGAGAACTATGGTCCCGGGGTGATGGAGCGGCGCGGTCTAGACTATGCCGGCGCATCCAAGTTAAATCCAAAGCTGATCATGGCGTCGATCTCGGCCTTCGGCAGAGTGAGTCCGCTGTCGCATCGCACGGGCTACGACTGGATCGCGCAGGCTTACGCGGGATTTATGCATGTGACGGGACCGAAGGGTGGCAAACCGCATCCGGTGGGCGTCGGCATGGCCGATGTCGGCGCCGGGGTACACGCGTTCTCCGCGATTGGTTATGCGCTGTATCACCGCGAACGGACCGGTCGCGGCCAGTACCTGGACATCTCGATGGTCGATGCGCTGTTCCATATGCACGAAGTGAATGTGCAATCGATTTCACTCGGCAACGGCTGGCAGCCGGGCCGGGTGGGTTCGAATCATGAACTGGTCGCGCCGATCGGGGTGTTCAAAGGCCCCGAGGGCTATATCGTGATCATGGCGCTGCAGCTGCAGTGGCCGAATTTGTGCAAGGCGATGCAGCGCCCCGATCTCGAACACG
>JANOVQ010000443.1:0-1753 GCA_031417495.1 Pseudomonadota bacterium
CCGGCGCGATCAAGAACATCGACGTGCAGGGCCGCCACGGCCAACCTTTGAGTGAGCACTGGGCGGGTGCGCCGCGCGCCTACTTAGGTCTCATGAGCGCCGGCTTCCCTAACTTGTTTTTTCTGGACGGCCCCTGCAGTAATGGCGCGCTCGTGAGTCCCATGCTGCTCTCGGAATATCAGGTCGAATGGGTGGATCGTTGCATCGGTCAGCTCGGGACTGGACCGAACACCAGTATCGAGGCCCAGATGGGCCCCGAAGACGCCTGGATGAAGCACATGAATGACGTCAGCGATGGCAGCTTGCTGTATCTCGCGAACAGCTGGTACATGGGGGCAAATATTCCGGGCAAACCGCGTGCACTGCTGTCTTATTTGGGTGGCTTAATCAACTACACGCAGCAATGCACGCAGGGTGAGGCCAATGGGTACGCGAACTTTGCGGTGACCGGTTAACCCGGAATCGCACGGCGAAGATTGAGGGAGGGTGTGCCCATGACAATTATCGAAGGCGGCTGCCTTTGCGGTGCGGTTCGCTATGCAGTGCGGGCTGCGCCGCTCGTCATCCGCGCCTGCTGGTGCCGGGTGTGCCAATTCTTTGCGGCGGGTAATGCCACCATCAACCTCGCCTTCCCGAGCGAGGCTATGACCATCGTCGGCGACTTGCGGGATTTTCCGAGTAGCGCCGATAGCGGGCGCCGCATGCATCGCCGGTTCTGCGCGACCTGCGGCGTTCACCTGTTCAGTGAGGCCGAGGAGCGGCCACACCTCATCGTAGTGCGCGCGGGGACGCTCGACGATCCAGAGATTGCCGTAACGGACGCGGTGATTTGGACGGCTTCGGCCCCCAGTTGGGCGCACCTCGATCCGGCCTTGCCCCATTTCGCCGGGCAGCCCCCCGCGGCATCCCCTTTCGCTTTGCCAAAATCCGTGTAAGGTCAGGGTCAGCCCGAATCCTGGGCATAATCCGGCAAAATCCTCACCAAGGAGCACCCGCTATGGCGCACTCAAGGCTTCGCTTCGGCGCATTCATTCCACCGCATACCCCGCCGGACGAAAATCCGATCCTGGCGCTCGAACACGACCTGGAACTCGTGGAATGGCTGGATAAACTCAACTACGACGAAGCCTGGATCGGCGAGCATCATTCCGGGGGCTGGGAGATCACCGCAAGCCCCGAGCTGTTCATTGCCGCCGCAGCGCAACGCACGCGCACGATCAAACTCGGGACTGGCGTATCGTCCCTGCCCTATCACCATCCCTATATCCTGGCCGATCGCATCCGCCAGCTTGATTACCTGACCCGTGGCCGCGCGATGTTTGGCGTTGGGCCGGGCTCGCTGCCGTCGGACGCCTTCATGCAAGGGATTCCGACCCCCCGCGTGCGTGATCGCATGGAAGAGGCGATTGGACCGCTGGTCCAGCTGCTGAACGGCGAGACCGTGAATGCCAAGACTGACTGGTTCGAACTGAACAACGCATCTCTGCAGTTCCCGTCGTATCACGAAAATGGCGTCGAGATGGCGGTCGCCAATCAGGTCTCCCCGACGGGCGCGCGCGCCGCGGGTAAATTCGGCTTGAGCCTGCTCTCGATCGGTGCGACCTCGGCTGGCGCGTTCAACGCACTGGCGGCCAATTGGGCGATTGCCGAGGACACTGCGCGTGAACATGGCCACACCATCGCCTACAGTGAGCACCAGCGTGGTCTGGGGGCCGTACACGCAGTAGCCAGCGGCCACTTGCTGGGCGCCGGG
>JANOVQ010000444.1:0-18404 GCA_031417495.1 Pseudomonadota bacterium
GGGCATCATCGCGCAGCTGGATCACGGGAGTCTCAAGCTTTACACCGGCAACTACAGCGCCTTCGAAATTGCGCGCGCGGCGCAATTGGCCAGCCAGCAGGCGGCCTTCGCTCGTCAGCAGCGCGAGGTCGCGCACATGCAGGCCTTTGTCGAGCGCTTCCGCTACAAGGCGAGCAAGGCGCGGCAGGCGCAAAGTCGCTTGAAAGCGCTCGAACGGATGGAAGCTATCGCGCCAGCGCATGCAGATTCTCCTTTCACCTTTGAATTCCTGCCGCCGCACAAACTGCCGCGGCCCTTGGTGACTTTGGACGAGGTGAGTGTCGGCTATGGCGCACGCAAGGTGCTTGAGCGCGTCAAGTTGGGAATCATGCCGGGTGATCGCATCGCCTTGTTGGGCGCGAATGGGGCCGGCAAATCCACCTTGATCAAGCTGCTCTCGGGGGCGTTGGCGCCCATGAGCGGGGAGCTTCACGGCGCAAAGGATCTGGCGGTCGGCTATTTCGCGCAGCATCAACTTGAACAACTCGATGCCGCGAGCACGCCGCTCGCGCATCTGCAGGCGCTGGCACCGCAGGCGCGCGATCAAGAACTGCGCAACTTTCTCGGTGGCTTTAATTTTCAGGGTGGCATGGTGCAACGCGCGGTTGGCACGTTCTCGGGCGGCGAAAAAGCGCGTCTCGTGCTGGCCTTGCTGATGTACGCGCGGCCGAATCTGCTGCTGCTCGACGAGCCGACCAATCATCTCGATCTGGAAATGCGCCACGCGCTTACCCTGGCGATGCAGGATTTCGCGGGTGCGCTGGTCGTCGTCGCGCATGATCGTCACTTGCTGCGCACGACCACCGACAGCTTCCTGTTGGTGGATGGCGGCAAGGTGACAGCGTGGCCAGGCGATCTCGACGATTATGCGCAATGGCTGAGCAGCGGGCGCCGGGAACAAACCGCCAGCGTCAGCCGTGCCGCGCCAGAGGGTGCGCCCGGTGAGTCGCGGGGGAGCGAGCGCGAGCGTCGGCAATCGGCAGCACAGCTGCGCGAACGGTTGCGGCCCTTGCGGAGCGCGGTACGCGCCGCCGAAAGCCTGCTTGCGACGCTCCAGCGCGAACGTGAGCAGCTGGAGGCGCGTCTCGCCGAACCCACGTTGTATGAAGCCACCGCTCGCGACACTTTAAAAACACTGCTGCTCGATAAAGCGCGCGCCGAGCAGCGGTTTGATGAAGCAGAGTCGCGCTGGTTGGTTGACGCCGAAGCGCTCGAAGACGCCGAGCGCGCAGTGGCTGCCGAGTGACCTGACCAACCTCATTCAGCATAATTACGTCAAGAAAACGCCAGCGAGTAGACCTCATGCCAACATTTCCCCAGCGGCGACTCCGCAGCGCGGCGCTCGCGCTGCTTCTCGTGCAGGCCGCAGTGCACGGCGGCGAACCCCTCCCGGGCGACTTATCTCCGCTCTCCGCGACTGCCTGGAACCGCACCCGCGCGGCCCATCTGTTGGAGCGCGCAGGTTTTGGCGGGACGCCGCGCGAGGTGGCTGTCTTCGCCGCGCTGACGCCGCAGGCAGCGGTCCGGCGGTTGGTCTATTTCGAAGGAGCATCCGCCGCCAATCTGCCACCCTTCGAGCCTTCCGATATTTTCGAAGCAGGGCTCGAACCTTTCCCGGCGAGCCGGCCGGCCACCACCGAACTCGCCAGCGCCACTGGCGCGGCGCTCGGCGTGAAAGTCAAAGCTGGCGGTAACCGACCGCTGCAGCCAGTGGTCGATAAATTTTTTTACTGGTTGCGGGCGAGTCGTTTGGAGACTGATCGCGTCGCGTACTGGTGGGCCAATCGCATGCTGGCGTCGCCGCGCCCGCTCCAGGAGAAGATGGCGCTGTTCTGGCACGGTCACTTCGCGACGAACGAAGAGAAGGTGCGGGATTATCGTAAGCTCCTGCAACAGGTAGAGTTGTTTCAACGTGAAGGGTTGGGCGATTTTCGCACCTTGCTGATTGATGTCGCGCAGGGCCCGGCGATGCTCGCGTTCCTAGACGCCGGGGTGAATGTGAAGGGTGCTCCGAATGAAAATTTTGCGCGCGAGATCATGGAACTCTTCACGATGGGCGTCGGCCATTACAGCGAGCACGACATTCGCGAGGCGGCGCGCGCGTTTACCGGCTGGAATTTTGACGGCCTGAAATTCAGGATCAACGCCGCGCAGCATGACGGAGACGCCAAAGACGTTCTCGGCCAGCGGGGTAATTTCGATGGTGTGCAGGTGATCGATCTGATCCTGGCCCAGCCCGCGACAGCCGAATTCATCGCCAGCAAGCTGTATCGCTACTTGGTCCGCGAGGAGCTTGATCCGGCACTCGCGAAAGTCCTTGGTGAAAAGCTCCGCGCCGTCGATTATCAAATTGCACCATTCGTGGAAATGCTTTTGCTGGCGCAGGATTTCTATGCGCCGCCGGCGCTCGCCACGCGGATCAAGAGTCCGGTCGAACTGGTAATTTCCACCTATCACAAGCTGGGCCTTAAACAGGTGCCAGGCGTGCCTGACCTCGGCGAAGTCTGTGCGGCATTGGGGCAGCGGCTGCTGTATCCGCCGACTGTGGCCGGTTGGGCTTATGGTCGCAGCTGGATTACCCCCGGGTTGCTGCTGGCGCGCGGCAATTTCGCGCTCGATGTGATGTTTCCCGATATCAACTTTATTCCGCATGACCGCTACCCCGAGTATGCGGCGGGCGATGAAATTCGGACCGTGCATACACGGATTCGCGCGGGCCAGGATATTACGTCGGCGACCAAGCCTTCCAGCACTGATGGCGCGGCGGACATGATGGCGATGTCCAATTCAATGGCTGATCGGGATGAGGACTTCAACACCCGCTATGCCAGTTATCGCGGCTGGCAGAAAGCGATTGAGCGCGTGAAGCCCATTCTCCGCGACACCGCGCGGCTGGATTTAACGGGGTTGGTGATGCAGGAATCGCTCGCGACGCCGGCCGCGGTGGTCGATTATTTTGCGGCGCGCTTTTTGTCAGTGCCGCTCGATCAGGCGACCCGCGAATCGTTGGTCACCTTCCTTGCGCAGGAATTGGGCACCTCGGATATCCCCAGCGCCGCGACCTATCTCGAAGATCCCTTACGTAAATTGCTACACCTTATTTTGAGCCGGCCCGAGTACCAATTGGGCTAAGGAGTTAACGTCATGCGCTCGCTTAAGCGTCGCCGCCTGCTGCAGCACCTTGCGGCGGCCGGTCTGTGGAGTCCACTCAGCGGGATCGCGCGCGCAGCGCAGGCCGCTGTGGATGATCGCATCCTGGTCGTGTTCGAACTGTCGGGCGGCAATGATGGCTTGAACACGGTGGTCCCGTACACCAACGACCACTACTACAAATTGCGCCCGACGTTAGGCATCAAACCGCAGAAAGTGCGGAAGCTCGACGACCAATGGGGCCTAAATCCCGGTGCGCTCGGCCTGCAGCGGGTGTGGGACGCCGGACAGCTCGCGATAGTCCACGGCTGCGGTTACGCGCAACCGTCGTTCTCGCATTTCACTTCGATGGCGTATTGGCACACGGCAGCGCCGAATAGTGGCAATGACTATGGTTGGGTCGGGCGACTCGGCGACGCGCTGGCGCCGGCACCACAGCCGAATCTGATTATCAATGTGGACGTGACGCAATCGTTAGCAGTGAAAAGTCGCGTGCACACACCGGTGGTGTTTGACGAACCCGAGCAATTTCAGCGCGAGGGGTTCTTCGAAACGCGGGCATTGTTGGAGCAAGTGACTGAAGCGCGCTCGGCTAACGCAACCTTGGCCTATCTGAACGAGGTCGCGATCGGCGCGCGCGAAGCCTCCTCGCAGGTGCGCGCGGCCTGGCAACACTACAAATCGACAGTGGACTATGGGCTGGTGCCCTTGCAGTTGCCGAAAATCGCCGCCTGCATCGCGGCAGGTTTGCCGACCCGGCTTTACTACGCGGCCTTTCGCAACAACGCCTTCGATACCCACGTCCAGCAGGCGGATCTCCATCAGCGCTTGCTGACCTACGCCGCAGATGCCGTGCATGGCTTTCTGCGTGACATGGAGCGCCTTGGTCAGGCTGAGCGAGTCACGCTGCTGATGTTTTCAGAATTTGGGCGCCGCGTGCCGGAGAACGCGAACCTCGGCACCGATCACGGCGCGGCCAACGTGATGTTGGTCGCCGGCAAGGCGGTGCGGGGCGGACACTATGGCGCGCCGCCCGCCCTCGATGCGCTCGATGCTGGCGATAACCTGGTGTTCACGACGGATTTCCGCCGTGTCTATGCGAGCCTGATTGATGGTTGGATCAAGCCCGGCCTTTCCCGCCAAGTATTGAACGGGGACTTCGCGCCGTTCCCGTTGATTGCTTAAAAGCGAACTCCAACCTGCTTTCAATATGCTGCTACCAACCGCGCGCAGCGCTGATCAGCGCAATATTCGTTGCGCCGTCTTCGCCCGAGGCCAGGGTGGTCGCACGGCCGCGCACCTGGCTCCCGAATAACGCGATTTCAGCTGCATAAGTATCAAGCGCGGCAATTTTCTCGACGGTTGCATCGCGGCCCTTGAACGCGATCTCAAGTTCGCCGGGCGCGCCGAACAAACCGCCGCGCAGACTGAAATAGCCGCGGGTGCCATAGAACTCTACCCTTGAATTACCGCCGGCCGCGCCGGTGCACGCGGTGATGCAGCCAACTGCGCCGTTTTTGTACAGCACCCGGACTTGCGCGTGATCATCAGTCGGCAGTTTCCAGCAGCGATTAGTGAGATGGCCTTGTGCCGCACGTGGTGGCGAGTTCATGAGCCAGCCGAGCACATCCAGCAGGTGCGTGCCGATATCCCCAATCGCCCAGCCACCGCTGCGTTTTTTATTCTGGCGCCAGGCCGGTGGCGCACTCGGATAGGGATAGTACACCTGCACATTGGCTTCCAAGGGTTCCCCCAATTTGCCGCTCGCGACTAACTTGGCGAGTTTCTGCAACGCGGGATGGGCGCGGTTGTTGAAGCCGATGCGCAGTTCACGGGAAGCGGCGGTGGCCGCCTTCACCATGGCTTTGCAATCCGCTGGATTGACTGCCATCGGTTTTTCACACAGCACATGCTTCCCGGCGCGGAGTGCTGCTACGGCGTGCACGCGATGCAGATCGGGCGGGCTCGCGATCCACACGGCATCAAGTTTTGGATGCGCGAGAAACGCGGCGAGTTGCGCATAGCCAGCTTCAAGTCCATGCCTTGCGACATAGCCATCAGCATTCGTCTGAGTTGAACCCAGCACCGCCACCATGGTGTGGCCCGCGGCATGGGTGATCGCCGGCCCGAAAGTGTGCTCGGCCCAACCTGATGAACCGATCATGCCCCAGCGCATATTTGCCATCGCGATTTCCTTAAGCTCGTTATCCAGGCGCTGATGGTCACGGGCGTTACCCGGACTGTCAACTCATAGCGCAGGAAGGCGCGGCCGAGTATCTGCGTCCTCCGAGTGCAGGCGCGAAGACCAGTTGCTTCTTGCGTCAGTGCTGACTAAGGTGTGGGCTCGGGCGCTGGCACCTCCTTCACGCCTTTCGCGCCACCGGCGAGACGCCGGCCAGGTTCTCAATCATTCAATTCTCCTCGGGTAGGGATATCGGTGGCTAAGGGCCTGAACCAAACGCGCGGGCGCGATACGAAAATTATTTTGGGAATTTGCCTGGTCGCGACAATTTTCACGCGCCCACTGTTGGGCCAGGAAAGCGTGCTGCACGAAGCTTTCGATCTCGTCGGTGGACTGCTGGTGGCGATGTGCGTGGTCGGGCGGATTTACTGCACGGCTTTTCTCGGCGGTCACAAGAACAAAACACTAATCACGATTGGGCCATTTTCGCGGTGCCGGAATCCGCTGTATTTCTGTTCGTTTATCGGCATTATCGGCATCGCTGTGATGACCAATCACTTGGCACTACTGCTCCTGATTCCGACCTTGTTCCTGCTGGTGTATGGCGCGTTAATTCGGCGCGAAGAGGCGGCGTTACAACAATTATTTGGAGCCGCCTACGCGGCTTACTGTGAATCGACGCCACGCTTCTGGCCTAGACTCGGGCGGGTCAGCTTGCCCGACAGCCTCTTGATCAGCCCGCAACTGTTAATGAACGCAGTGATGGATGGAATCCTGTGGTTTCTGGCGCTGCCGATCTTCGAGCTTATCGAGTATGCGCAACATGCGGGCTTCATCCACCCTTGGCTGCTGCTCTATTAAGGACTGGCGGATGGAACAAGGCATCTTCACGGCGGAGGATTTCGGCTTTCCCCCGGGCGACCGATTTGGCGATTGAACATACCCATTGCGAAGGCGCCCTCACTTCTACGAGTTTGATGGTTGGCGCGAGCGCGGTGACGGCTGGCGTGATGCCGGCGCGCGGACCGCGGAGGCGGGGATTCCAGTCGAGGCGGTCACCGTGCTACTGTCCAGTTCATGAGATTTAGACATTGCACTGGCCACCGACATCCCTGCGGGACTTATCGAAGTTACCGTGGCTGGTTTGGCCGCGCTGGTGTCTGACATTCAGCAAAGCGTAAGAATTCATACGTAAACTGGCGCGAATCTTTGCGGGGTTTAGTGAGGATTTGGCAGACCTTCGGCTTGGCAGCAGGTGAAGCGTTATAAAAAGCCGTGGCACATTATTTGCTGAGTTCGAATATCGAAATGCTGCTGCAGGTGTAAACCTGCGTGGCGCGACCGCCGCAAGGCGAACGAGGAGCTGCGCGGACGCGGCAGCACCTGAGACCGTGAGACCGTGAGCCGTCTGCCATAATGATATTTCTCAGCTTCTACTTATGCGCCGCAGGCAGTTACGTGCTACTTGCTGTGTGGTGTCTGCTAGCGCTTCGCGAACGACCGATTGATCCCAAGGCATTCTGCCCGGCGATCACCCTCCTGAAGCCGATCCATGGTCTCGAACCCGGTCTCCGCGAGAACCTGCAGTCATTTTGCCGCCAAGACTATCCGGTCTATCAAGTGGTGTTTGGTCTCACTGATGGTGACGATCCCGCGCTGGCAGTCGTCCGCGCGGTGATCGCTGACATGCCAGAGGTGGACATCGCGCTCACGATCAACCCCCGTGCCATCGGCAGTAATCGCAAGATCAGCAATGTGGCTAATTGCGAGTTGCTTGCGAAGCACGCGTTACTGGTGGTCGCCGACAGTGATATGCGAGTGCCACCCAGTTACCTCCGGCGCGTAGCCAGCGTGTTCAGCGATCCGCAGGTTGGTGCCGGCACGTGTTTGTATCGCGGCACTTCCAGTGGGGGCCTCGCGTCTGCGCTCGGTGCGGCGTTTATTAACGAATGGTTTCTGCCTTCTGTCTTGGTGGCGTTGAAGTTTCAGAAACTGCATTTCTGTTTTGGCGCCACGATGGCGGTCACGCGCGACGCCTTGCACGCCATCGGGGGCTTCCAGCGTTTGGCGAACGAGCTGGCGGATGATTATCTGCTGGGAGATTTGGTGACTAAACTCGGCAAAAGAGTCGCCCTGATTCCCTGCTTGGTGGAGAATGTCGTCAACGAAACGTCGCTCGGCTCGTTACTTAGACACGAACTTCGTTGGGCGCGTACGGTACGCACCGTCCAGCCGCTCGGGTACTCGCTATCGTTCATCACCTACGTAATGCCGGCAGCGCTGGTCTTTGCCGCGGATGAAGCAAATTCCGCTCTCGCCGCGGCAGCGGTGTGCGGCGCGATCGGGTTGCGTACCCTGATGCACGTGGTTGCGCGCAGGGTCGTCGGCGATTCGGGGCGCGCCCACTACGGCCTGGTCGTGTGGCGGGATCTTCTCTGCTTTGGCGTGTGGGCGCTGAGCTTCTTCAGTCGCAATGTTGAATGGCAGGGCTACGTGTTCCGCGTCGATAAACAGGGCCAGATGGCTTTGAAAGGAAAAACCTAAACGTCATGAAAACACTTTTTCTAAATCCACCGTCCTTTGACGGCTTCGACGGTGGCGCTGGCTCACGTTACCAGGCGCGCCGCGAGATCCGTTCTTTCTGGTATCCGACCTGGCTTGCCCAACCCGCCGCGATGGTGCCGGACAGTAAACTGGTCGATGCGCCGGCGCGCGGCTTGAGCGTGGAGGCGGTGGTGAAAATGGCGACCGATTTTGAGTTTGCGGTCCTGCATACCAGCACCCCATCGTTCGCCAATGACGTGAAAATTGCCGCCGCCATGAAGGAGGCCAATCCGAAGCTACTGCTCGGTTTGGTCGGCGCGCATGTGGCGGTTAACCCGGATCCCAGCATCCGCGCCTCGCCCGCGCTCGACTTCGTCGCCAATGGTGAATTCGATTACACCGTGCAAGAAATTGCGCAGGGCAAGCCCTTGGCCGAAGTCGCGGGGATTACCTATCGCGACGGCGAGCGCATCGTGCGCACTGCCGAGCGGCCCGTGATCGAAAACATGAACGCGCTGCCCTCGGTGATCGACGTCTACCGGCGTGACCTCGTGATCGAAGATTACTTTATCGGCTACCTGGAACACCCATACGTTTCTTTCTATACCGGTCGTGGCTGTAAATCGCGGTGTACGTTCTGCCTGTGGCCACAAACCCTTGGTGGCCATCGCTATCGCACACGCAGCCCGGAAGTGGTGGCCGCCGAAGTCGCTAAGGTCAAAGCGTACTTTCCGCAGGTCAAAGAAGTATTTTTTGATGATGATACGTTCACGGATGATCTGCCGCGCACTGAGGCGACGGCGCGCCTGCTCGGTGAGCTGGGTGTGACCTGGTCCTGTAACGCCAAGGCGAATGTGCCTTACTCGACCCTCAAGGTGATGCGTGACAACGGCCTGCGGCTGTTGCTCGTCGGCTATGAAACGGGCAGCCAGCAGATTCTGTTGAATATCAAGAAGGGCATGCACGTGGATTTTGCGCGCCGCTTCACGGCCGATTGTCACCAACTGGGCATCAAGATCCATGGCACGTTTATCGTCGGTCTACCGGGCGAGACCCGCGCGACGCTCGAAGAAACCATCCGCTTCGCGCAGGAGATAAATCCGCATACGATTCAGGTCTCGTTGGCCGCCGCCTATCCCGGTACCACCTTGTACGCGCAAGCCCAGGAGAATGGTTGGTTGCGACGACCGCAGGGGGATGTGGTGGCTGATAATGGACTCCAGATCAGCTCGCTTGAATACCCACACTTGGCGCACGAAGAAATTTTTGACGCCCTCTCGACGTTCTACAAACGCTTCTATTTCCGCCCGCGCAAAATCGGCGAGATCACCTGGGAAATGATGCAGAGCTGGAGTTTGACGAAACGACGCCTGCGCGAAGGCGCCGAATTCTTTCAGTTTCTGCGCCAACGGCACGACGCTGGCTGAGATTTCCCACGCATGAGATATTCGCCACGAATGACGCGCGGATATCTCGCTTAAATGCGGGTGGTCGGGACTTACTCAGCGCGGCGCCGTTGGCCCGGGTTGGTAGCGGCGTTGTGCAGTTTGATCGGCTGCGCTGCCTACCAGGCGCAACCGCTCGCGCCGCTGGACGAACTCCTGCGCGCGCCGACCGCCAAAGTGGTGGCCGAGCAGGCGAGTGCGATCGAGCGGCCCTACCTGGCACCGGTGATCGTCGATCTACGCGCCCCGCTTGATCTGAACGCGCTAGCCGTTATCGCAGTCATCTCTAATCCGGACCTGAAAGCCTTACGGGCCCGCGCCGGCGTGGCGGATGCGCAGGTGTTTGCGGCACGGCTATTGCCGGACCCGACGTTCGGTATTGGGTTCGATCACGTGTTGTCCGGCCCAGATCCGCTGGATGCGGTCATGGGGCAAATCGCCTTTGACCTCAGTGCGCTGCGCACCCACCAAGTCACCTTGGCCGGCGAGGAGGCCGCCGCGCAGGCAGTACGCCTGGATCTCGCCTGGGCGGAATGGCAGACCGCAGGTCAGGCGCGCTTACAAGCAATTCGCGTGGTCGCGCTCAGGCAGGCACGCGAACTCTCGCAGCACAGCGCCACGGCGGCCGAACACTTGCTGGCCACTAGCCTGCGTGCGGCAGGGCGTGGGGATCTGCGCGCGGAAGAAGTTGAGCTGCGCCGGATCGCAGCGCTCGATTCCGCCACGCAAAGCCGGACGAACGAAAGCGCTCTTAATACGGCCCAACTGGAGCTTGCCCGGCTGCTGGGCCTACCGCCCGTCACGGCGCTCAACCTGGCGCCGATTCCGGGCACTGCACCGCCCATTGATGCGGAGCGCCTCTGTGCTGTTGCGGTTAACCAACGACTCGATCTCCAGGCCCTGCAGGCGGGTTATACCAGCCAGGAAGCCGCCGTGCACAAGGCAGTGCTCGATCAATTCCCCAATCTCGCGCTGACGCTTACGAGGCAGCGCGACAATACCGGGAATCAGCTCTTCGGCCCCGCGGTCAACTTCACTTTGCCGCTGTGGAATCGTAATCGTGGTGGTATTGCGCTGGCCTTGGCGACGCGTGCGGCGCTTAAAGCCGAATATGCGGCGCGCGTGTTACAGACCCGCGCCGAAATTTCAGCAGCCGCTGCTGAATTGGCGATTACGCGCCAACAGCGCACGAATTTGCTAAGCCAACTTCCCGACCTGGAAAGATTTGCCGCCGCTTCGCGAACCGCCGCTGCGCGGGGTGACCTCGCACAAGCGGTCGCCGAGACCGCAGCACAGGCGATGCGCGACAAACAGTTGACGTTTATCCTGCTGGAGCAGACGGTCGCCGAACAATTGATTGCACTGGAACTTCTGGTCGGTAGTCCAATGGAAAATTGGCAATGAAGAGTGTACTTGCGTGGGTAACGTTACTGCTGTCGCTAGTCGGTTGTTCAGGTGAGACAGAAGATCCCGCCACAGCGGCGCCGACGGCGCTTGTCACGCTCGCTAGCGCCGTGCTGGGCGATGTGGCCGAGACGGCAATCGTCTACGGCGAGGCGAGCGCGGGACCCGCCAGTGAGAGGGCCCTGGTGGCGCCAGTAGAGTCCATCATCGTGACGATTCAGGCACCACTTGGCGCACGGGTGGAAGCAGGTCAGGCCATTGTTACTTTGCGGCCCAGTCCAGTCAGCGCGCTCGCAACCGCGCAAGCGAGTAATGACGCGGCACAGACACAGGCGGCGTTCGCGCGTGCGCAACGCCTGCGGGTCGATGGTCTGATGAGCGATGCCGATGTGGAAAGCGCGCGCGCAGCAGCGGCGGGCGCAGCCGCGCTGCGCGCCAGCCTTACGCGGCGCACGGCAGAACTTACCCTGCGCGCACCGACTGCGGGGACGGTGCAAATGCTCGGCGGCAGCGCGGGCGACCTGTTGGCGGCGGGTACACCGGTAGTGCGGCTGGCGATGAGCACTGGCGTGCGGGCCCGCTTCGGAATTGATCCCGCACTCGCAAGGGTGCTCAAACCCGGGGCGGACATTCAAATATCTCCCGCTGCAGAGACCGCTGGCTTCAAGGTGCAAGTCGCGAGTGTCGATCCGGTGGCCGATCCTCAGACGCGCCTCGCCGCGCTCTACGCACCGCTTCCGGCGCAGGCGAATATTGCGCGCGGTGAGATCTTGCGCGGCAGCGTGACGGTGGAACTTCATTCGCAGGTGGTGACGGTTCCTTATGCAGCGCTGCTGGACGATGGCGGGGAAGCCTATGTCTTCGTGATTGAGGACGAAGTGGCCAAACGGCAGGTCGTGACCACCGGCGCCGAAGAAAACGGACTCATCGAAATACGCTCCGGTCTTGCGGCGGGCGCGCAGGTGGTGATCTCAGGCGGCACCTCACTCGAGGATGGTATGCCGGTGCGTCGCGCAGAATGACGCAGGGGATCCTGCGTCACGGCCGAGCCCTTGGGCTGACAGTTCTGCTGCTGACTTTGGGCGGGATTTTCGCCGGCTCGCGCCTGCCAGTCAGTCTTTTCCCCCACATTGACTACCCAAGGGTCGTTGTCGCGGTTGATGCGGGCGAGCGCGATGCGGCGCAGATGGCGACCGCAATTACCCGGCCTATCGAAATTGCGCTACGCACTGTGCCCGGGGTGACCGGTATTCGCTCGACCACCAGCCGAGGTAGCGCGGAAGTGGCGCTCAATTTCGACTGGGGAGCGGAGATGGTCAGCGCTACTCTCGCCACCCAGAGCGCGCTCAGCGCGATCCTGCCCGACCTCTTGCCGGGCACGCGTTTTGAAGTGCGCCGCTCCGATCCCACCATCTTCCCGGTGTTGGGCTTGTCATTGACCTCCGATACTCTCGAGATCCGGGCCCTGCGTCAGCTCGCTGAATTGAGCTTACGGCCGTTGCTAACCTCGGTACCGGGGGTGGCGGGAGTTGATGTGCTGGGGGGCTCGCCACGCGAAATCGCAGTCGCGGTGGATCCGGCGCGGTTACATGCGCTCGCGCTGACTTTGGCGGATGTCGCGCTGGCATTAAACACCAGCAATACAGTCCGCGCAGTCGGCAAAATTGAAGATCGCCACCGCCTTTATCTCACCTTGGTGGACGACCGGATTACCACGCCAGCCGCCTTGGCAGCGACCCCGATCAAGACTGGCCGGGGCGCCAACGCCGGGATCGTGACACTCGGTCAGATCGCGACCATTACACCCTCGGAAGCGCCGAACTTCACGCGGGTGACTGCGAATGGTCGTGAAGCCGTGCTGATCAATATCCGGCAATCGCCGCAGGCGGACAGCGTGCGGTTGGTGCGCGCTATCGATCGCCAACTGGCGCGTGCGAAATTGCCGGGAGTCACAGTGACGCCGTTCTACGATCAGTCGGAACTGGTCACCGGGGCCGCGAGTGCCGTGCGCGATGCGATTTTGCTCGGTGCAATGCTCGCGGGATTGGTCCTGTTTCTGTTTCTGCGCAGCGCGCGCCTAATGTTGATCACGGGCCTCATGTTGCCGGCCGTGCTCGCCGCGACCTGTCTTGCGTTGTACGCGCTCGACATGAGCTTCAACATGATGACCTTAGGTGGCATGGCGGCCGCAGTAGGGCTGATCGTGGATGACGCAGTGGTGATGCTTGAACACATGATGCGGCGCATGCAGGAAGGGCTGACGCAATCTGCGCCAGCGCTGCTTTCCGCAGCAGCGGAGATGGGCAAGCCGCTGATAGGTTCGACGACAGCTACGGTCATCGTGTTCTTGCCGCTGGCGTTTGTCAGTGGCGTGACTGGCGGATTTTTCAAGGCGCTGGCAGTCACCATGACGGCTGCGCTGGGGGTATCGCTGCTCTATGCGCGATTCATCGTGCCGCTCCTCGCGGCGCGCTGGCTACAAGCGGCAGATGCCGCGGCGGCTGATCGCGCCGGCACTTTCATGCACGGGGTGACGCGACTTTATGACTTTTTGAGTTTCCGCGCATTGACCCATCCGCGGTGGTTTGTGGGCGGGGTGGTGGTAGTGCTCGCGAGCGCCGGCTGCTTAGGCTACCAGCGCGTGGAGAGCGGCTTCATGCCTAAGATGGACGAGGGAGGATTTATCCTCGATTACCGGGCGAAATCAGGCGCCGCGCTCACCGCGACCGACGCGCTGCTCCGCCAGGCCGAGGCGATCATTCGTGCGACACCAGAAGTGGTGGGTTACTCGCGCCGCACCGGGCTGCAGCTCGGTGGAGGCTTGACCGAGGCCGATGAAGGCGACTTTTTTATTCGGCTTAAGGATGGTCCGCGGCGCGGCATCGAAGAGGTGATGGGAGAAATTCGCGGCAAGCTCGAAACCACGGTGCCGGGCCTGTCGATCGAGACATTACAATTGATGGAGGACTTGATCGGCGATCTGACGGCTGTCCCGCAACCAATTGAAGTTAAGTTGTTTGGGGATGACCCCGCGCAGCTGGCGGACGCTGCTGCCGCGAGCGCTGCGGCGCTCAAGAAAATTCCAGGACTGGTTGAAGTTCAAGACGGCTTACGCGTGGCAGGCGATGCAATTCTAATCAAAGTTGAGCGCGCTGCTGCCGCTCTGGCTGGCCTCAATCCCGAGGAGGTTGCGAGCCAGGCGCAGGCCGCCGTCGGTGGCATCGTCGCCACCCAAATTCAGCAGGGCGAAGTGTTGCTCGACGTGCGGGTGAAAACCCCCGGAGAGGTGGAGCAACGGGTCGCCGCGCTGGCTAACCTTCCCTTCAGGAGCGCAGATGGCCGGGTCGTGATGCTGCGTCAAATCGCCACAGTGTCGATTGCGGCCGGCCAAAAACAGCTGACGCGCGAGGATTTAGCGCCGTTCGTGCCGGTAACGGCCCGCTTGGAGGGACGCGATCTCGGGTCGGCGATGGTCGATGTCAAGAACGTCATTGGGCGGCTCGCCCTGCCACCGACTGTGCGTGCTGAATTCGGCGGGATTTATGCCCAACAACAAAAGAGCTTCACCGATTTGGCCACAGTTTTCCTCGCTGCATTACTCTTGATGGCCCTGTTATTGACCGGACTTTTCGCGCGCTGGGATGTGACATTCGCGGCGCTTGTGACCATCTTGCTGACGGCCGCCGGAGTCCTCTGCGGGCTTTGGTTGAGCGGGACCGAACTGGATATTTCGGCCTTAATGGGTTTGACCATGGTGGTTGGTATGGTCACCGAACTGGCGATTTTCTATCTGGCCGAAATCGACTTTACCCAACCACTCGAACCCGCCAAGGTCCGCGCGGCCGGTCGTGCACGCCTGCGACCTATTTTGATGTCGGCGCTGATTGCCATCCTGACGCTCGCGCCGTTGGCGCTGGGTCTCGGTCGCGGTGCGGGTCTGCAACGTCCGCTGGCGACCGCTATTATTTTTGGCTTGTTCATTGGGGCACCGCTGGTGCTGACTTTTCTGCCTGCGGCGCTCCTACTTCTCTCTGGCAAAGTGTCTGCCGCGAAACCCCGCTGAGGAATCTCAGAATTCGGGCGCTGGATTTTATGCGAGGCGGACTAGGCGATTTCCTACCAAAAATTCCTTCGCTAACGGGTTGCCAGCCAGTCCCATTCCCCGTTCAATGGGACCCTGGCGGCCCGCGTGGACCGCTGCCCAATTTCCTCACTAAGAACGGAGCAGTCAATGAAAAAATCCAGCGGCATCGGTGTCGGCGTGTTTCAGGTGTTGGGGGATATGCCGAGCGGCGATCCCGCAGTCATTGCCAAGCGCGCCGAAGATCTCGGTTTCGCCTCATACTGGTTACCCGAACACGGCGTTATCCCGCAGGGCTCCGCTGATATTTATCCAGGGAAGAAGCCCGGGGAACCCCCACCGGAGTACCTCTTCAAGCTGCCAGATCCCTTGATCGGTTTGAGCCGCGCCTCGGCGACCACCAAAGAAATTCGCCTCGGCACTGGCATTGCACTGGTGCCGGAACGTAACCCCATCCTGGCCGCGATTGAAATCGCGTCGCTCGATCATTATTCCGGCGGCCGTTTCGTCTACGGCATCGGCACGGGCTGGAACGAAGCCGAATGTACCGTCATGGGCGGCGACTTTGCCCATCGCTGGACGCAAACCAAGGAAGCGATCCAGCTCATGAAGAAACTCTGGACCGGCGAATACGTTGAGCACCATGGCAAATACTTCGACTTTCCGCCGATGATCTGTTTGCCAAAACCTGTGCAACGCCCACATCCACCGGTCCTGCTCGGCAGTATCGGTTCGCCCAAGGTCTATCGTCGAGTCGCGGAGTGGGGCGATGGCTGGTTGCCGTTCTGTACCGATCCCAAGGAAATTACCGAGGGCAAGGCAGAGATCGCGAAGTACGCGGCAGCGGTCGGGCGTAATCCGGCGACGCTTGAGATCTCAGCTTTCGCGGCGCCTGGCATGTTCCAGACGGCGAAGGACGTAAAAACCCTGGCGGCGGCGGGTGCCGACAGTGTGGTGCTGTGGCTGAATGCAGGGAGTCAGGCGGATACTTTGGCGCAGCTGGAGGCATTGGCGCGCGAGCTGTTTTAAACCTTGGCAATTTTCTTAAGCAGAGACCGTAAAGGAAGGTTGGGGTGAGCTTGCGAACCCCAACCTTCCCATCTTGCGAGAACTTAGCTCGTGACCAGAACCGGGGCTGACTCAGGCGTAGCGATTGAGCACGGTTTCGGCGAAGTAGCGCATTTGACCGACCGGATCATCGGTGAGCTGGAAGGCAAAATGGGTGAGACCCGCGGCTTCCAGCGCTTTGATGCGCGCGATGACTTGATCGGGCTCGCCCACCATCGCGGCCACTTCGGCGATTTCGGGCGTTAAGAACGACTGCTCATCTGTGCGGGTGTAGACCAAGTGGCCTTCGTGCAAAATCAAATGGCGTCGCTCAGCCGGCAGGGACGCGACGTATTCGCGATAGCGATCAACCAGCGGCGTGATCGAGTTATCCGACGCCAGCAGGTTGCCATCCCACTCGCACATCACGTGGAGGAGGTTGGTGATAAAAGGGCCGAGGCTTTTGAGTACACGCGCGCTGGCTGAAGTTTCACCGGGCCTAAGCACCGCCAACGGGAAGATGGCTTTCGACGGAATTTTGGCCGGATCGCGACCCTGGCGCGCGGCGCCAACTGCGATCTGGGTGCGTGCGGCGCGCAATCCTTCGGGTGAGATATTCCAAGTCAAGTGCGCATCGCATTCGGCGCCGCAGTAGTCGAGCGTCTGGGGGCCGAAGGCAGACAAGGTGAGGGGAATCTTATGCGAGAGCTCGATAAAGCCCTGCGCGCGATGCAGCAGTTGTACGAGATGCGCTTCGCCCTCGGCCTCGTGGATCCCGGCGTCGCCGCGCAGTAAGGTCTGAATCAGGCGAATTTCGCGTTGCATGCGCTTGAGCGGCACTGGCCGCAGGCCCATCGTAAGTCGTGCGGTATTGCCATTACCGACACCGAGCTCAACCCGGCCGGGCGCGAGCACGGCCACACTCGCAATAGAGTGTGCGATGACGGGCGCCATGCGGGTGGTCGGGACGGCAACGCCAGTCGCGAGGCGAATGCGTTTGGTCGCCCGCGCGGCGACTGCCATCGTCGCGTAAACATCGGAATAAATCATTTGGGAATCGAAGAACCAGGCCTGATCGAAACCGAGCGACTCGGCTAAAGCGACGAGGTCGTAATCCCCAATCCGGGAGGTAAAAGCTACACCAAATTCCATTGGGGACCTCGCTTACAAAAGAATAATTTCTGGTCGGAGTATAAGCGTAATGATGAACGCGCTACGCAATAACGCGCTTGGGTGCAGATGCGAGGTATCCCCGGGCTCCGTCCTCGCGACTCCCACCCCCGGTGGGGCCCAGTCGCTGCGGGCAGAGACCGGGCATACTTCGCGCCATACGCAGCGGCGTGTTTGGACGATTTACGCACAGGCCAAAGGGGATCTATGAATAACGCTATTTTGAACCCGCTCGCGCACTGGAAGTTCTCTCCATCACAAGCCCTGCCGCAATGGCAGGTGGTGGCGGTCAACGATGCCACCGAGAGCCGCAATCCAATGCACGATGATGGGCTGGCGAGACAACTAGGCTTCAACGGTGGGCTGGTGCCGGGGGTTACCCTTTATGGGTATTTAACTCACCCGCTGGTCGCGATCTTCGGGCAGGCTTTTTTGGAACAGGGCAGTTTTGAGGCGCGCTTTCGGCGTCCAGTGTATGCCGGAGAGACGGTCATCACCGAAATTAAAGTGACTGAGGCCGGGCCAACTCATTGCGCCTTCGAACTTGCATTGACCAACGCGCTGGGTGAGACCTGCGTGGTCGGTAGCGCGCGTTTTCCAGGCGCGGAAACGCCGGCACGGGCAGCACCTGCGCCGGCCGAATTGCCGGCGGTGCGGCGTCCCGCCACGCCGGAAGAACTGCGCGCAAAGCCGCTGTTGGGATCTTTACAAGAGGTGTTTAGTCGCGCGCAGAGCGAAAAATTCCTCGCCGTGCTTGGCGATGACCTGACGCTCTATCAAACTGTGGTGCATCCGTCGTGGTTGCTCAGGCAGGCGAATTTTGTCGTTGACCGCAATCTGGCAGTCGGGCCGTGGATTCATGTAGCGAGCGAGATCCAACATCTCGGCGTGGTGCAGATCGACGAGCCGTTCACAGTCCACGCACAGGTCGTGGAGCTCGCCACCCACAAAGGCAAAGATTACGCCGACGTGGATGTGTTGATTGCGACGTCACGCCCGGTGTTGCGCGTGCTGCACCGGGTGATTTACCGAATGCCTGTGCCGAGTTGAAAATTAACGCATTGCGCGGAACGCGGTGCGTACTTCGTCAACGAAAATCTGCGGTTGCTCGAAGGCTGCGAAATGCCCGCCCTTGTCGAGCACCTGGTAATGCTTCAGCTGGCTAAAGCGTGTTTCGGCCCAGCGCTTGGAGATACGGAAGATTTCGTGAGGATAGATGCTGATCCCGGTTGGTACGTGAATCGGGGCCTTCGGTTTAGTGAGCACTGAAAAATTTTCCCAGTACATGCGGGCGGAAGAGGCCCCAGCAGCGGGTAGCCAGTACAGCATCACGTTATCCAGC
>JANOVQ010000445.1:0-15127 GCA_031417495.1 Pseudomonadota bacterium
CGCATGGAAACATCGCGCGCGCAGTGTTGGCGGAACTCACTTTTCTAGAGCTAAGCCCAATCGTGCTGAGCCGCGCACTAGAACCCTTTCCGGTGCCGGTCCGCACCCTCGATGCGGTGCATCTTGCGTCCGCAGAATATCTACAAAAGCAAGGCCAACGCTTACAGATTGCTACGTATGACGAGCGACTTCTCAACTGCGCGCGGCGCCTGGGCATTGAGGTGTGGCCTCTGTAGTTATGGCAAGACAGAAGTGCTGCCAAAGCGCGCAATCGAACTTCATCAGTTCACCTGATTGAGGCGGCTTTCATCACTTATGCTCGCCGGACCTGAGTGATTCGCTGAGGAGTGCGGCTGACGTGCGTGAACCTTTTCCCTGCTTCGTTGCGCATCTCGGCCAGGCATTCTGACGCCATGTGTGGCTTTTGTGCCGTATTCAGCGGCGTTCCCCATTGGACTGAGACCGCCAGCGACGCTGGTGATCGGGCCTCGCAAAGCGGTGGCCCGGCCTGGCGACTGGGTCGCCAGCGACGCCTGCGCGTGATCAATGCCGTGGTGGCCCATTTCGGTTGTCGGGTCGAGGACTGGATGGGCGGGCAGTTTCTGGTCAGCAGCCAGCGTGGACGCAGCGAGCTGGTTGAACACCTGCCGCAGGTGTGGCAGGTGGTCGAGGACATCGCACAACGGCCGCTCGATCCGCTCGATCCCGTGTTGCTTGCGGCGCTGCACCCCGCACCGCGATGAGCGACTACGGCGAACGCTGTGCGGTGATCGTCGTCACTGGTTTTCTTGGCAGCGGGAAGACCACTTTGCTCAATCGCGCCCTGAAGGACGCCGCGCTCGCCGATTGCGCGGTGCTGGTCAACGAATTCGGTGAGGTCGGGCTCGATCACCATCTGCTTGAACAGATCGATGGCAACACCGTGCTGCTGGCGAACGGTTGCGTGTGCTGCACCATCCGCGAGGATTTGAGAAGTGCAGTGCTGGAATTGCACGACAAGCGGGCGCGGGGCGAGATTCCGGCCTACTCTCGCTTGATTATCGAGACCACTGGGCTGGCCGATCCGACGCCGATCATCGCGACCTTCTTGAGCGACGTGGCGCTGCGCTATCACTATCGACCGTCCCTGGTCGTCACCACCGTTGATGCAGTGCATGGCTTGGCCACTCTCGATAATCACGATGAGTCGCGAAAGCAGGCGGCGCTGGCTGATCGACTGGTGCTGACTAAGACCGATCTCTGCCCGGCCGCAACCCTCCCTGCGCTGCGTGCGCGACTAATGCTGCTCAATCGCTCGGCGGAAGTTGTGCAAGCGGTGGCAGGCGAGCTGGATGTCAGCGCATTGTTGCGTGGCGACGTGTACGGGCCGGGTCATCGCGATGCTGAGGTCGCGCGCTGGTTTGCTGCCAGCGACGAACACCTCCACGCCGCGCACCACAGTCGTCACACAGGTGGCATCCAGGGGTTCTGCCTGATGGTCGAGGAGCCGCTGGATTGGACCGCGTTCGGCGTCTGGCTGACCCTCCTGCTGCATTGTCATGGTGACAAAGTGCTGCGCGTGAAAGGCTTGCTGAATGTCGCAGGTGTCGCTGCACCGGTGGTCCTCAATGGCGTTCAGCACATGGTGCATCCGCCGGTGCATTTGGCGCGCTGGCCCGATGCTGATCGCCGCTCACGCATCGTGTTCATCGTGCAGGATCTGGCGCAGGCGACCATCGAGAATTCGCTAACGGTGTTCAACACGCTAGCCGCCTGATTTATATCCCCTGTAGGTCCGCATGAAATCGGACCAGCAGGAGAAAGCAGGCATCCTATGGCGCCGGATGCTTACCGCGATACTCGCGGTTGATGTCGCCGAGTGTCATGAAGCGCACGCCAGCGTGATGGCGCATGTGGTCGATCAGGCGCTCGACCATCATCAACATCTGCGGATGGCCCGAGGCATCGGGGTGCAGACAGGCGTTGTAGATACCGTAGTCCATATTGCGATAGACCCAGTCGAACTGATCGGTCCACATCTGACCGAGGTCGCGCGGCGGCACCCAGCCGTGGCTGTTGGGGAATTTCTTCACGAACATGACCGGTGGTGCATCGTCCAGATACCAACTGCAGGGGATCTCCACTAGTCCAGTCAGCGGGCCCGGCAGCCACGGCTTCATCCAGCTCTCGGCCGGCTTTGAATAATCAATCTTGGTCCACTTGTCATTGCGTCGCAGGTAATAGGGCGAGTGATCGTTTTCCATCAAGCTGTGGTCGTACTCGATGCCTTTGGCCAACAGCAGGTCAATGGTATTGGGGCTCAGCTCCCACCACGGCGCGCTATAGCCCTTGGGCGCTTTGCCACACAAGTCCACCACCAAGTCATAAGTCTTGTTCAGGACTGCGGCTTCCTGCTCTTTGGACATCGCGAGCGGATTCTCGTGGGCGTAGCCGTGCAAACCAAGTTCGTGGCCGGCATCGGCGACGAGTTTCGCTTCCTTCGGAAAGCTTTCGATCGAATGGCCGGTGATATTCCAGGTGGTCAGGATGCCGTACTTGTCGAATAAATCGAGCAGGCGCGGCGTGCCAACCTTGCCGGCGTGCACGCCGCGCGAAATATCGCAGGGCGAATCTTCGCCACCGAAGGATCCGAGCCACAAGGACACCGAATCGAAATGCACGTTGAAACAGACTTGGATGTCTTTGCCCGCCATGTTGAGCCCTCCCTTGAAGTAGAGTTTAAGAAAGGTAACCGCCTTAGTCACCGAAATCGAGCAAGAAGCTGTCCAGTGATAAAGCTCGACAAGAACCACGCTGCTTGTCGACCATACGCTGAAAAGTACAGGATCGATTTATGCCGCGTTGCCTAAACCCTTTCGCGCCGGCTCAGCAAGGAATTCCCGATGAAAGCACTTCCCGGTTGGTTCATTCTCAGCGTGGCGAGCGCGGGCGCCCAGGCTGCAGCCCCCGTGCCGACGCCATTCCCGTGCACGGCGGTCGAGGGCATCGAGCCGATTTGCGGCTTCGCGCGACCGCCGGAGGATCTCGAAGATCTCGCCGACGGGCGCGTGCTGGTCGGCGAGTATGGTGCGATGAGCGGTGCCAAACCGGGCCTCCTCAGCCTGTTCGATCCGAAAACCAAGACGCGACAGGTGCTGTTCGACGGCACCACCGCGGTGAGCGCGAAGCCCCCGGAGCGTGCACGCGATGCATGCCCTGGGGTCCCGGGACCCCAGTTCTCGCCGCACGGGATTCACCTCGCGCAGGTCGCGGGCCGGCAACGTTTGCTGGTCGTCAATCACGGCAGCCGCGAAGCGGTCGAAATCTTCGAGGTGACGATCGATCCAGCAACCCATGCAGTCGCACTCGACTGGCGCGACTGCGTGCCGGCACCCGCCGACGCCTGGATGAACGACGTGGTGAATCTGCCTGACGGCGGCTTTGCGGCGAGTCACATGATCAAGCGCGGCGCGGTCGAAGAGGATTTCTCCAAAGCCGAGGTCTCCCATGAAATCACCGGGCATGTGCTGCAATGGCATGCGGATCGCGGCTGGGAGAAGGTGCCGGGCAGCGAAGGAGGCTTGCCGAACGGTATCGAAGCTTCTGCAGATGGCAGCACACTCTATGTCAATCAATACCTCGGTGATCGCGTCAGCGCGATCGATCGACTGAGCGGCACGCGCCTGTGGTCGGCCGATGTGCCGGCACCGGACAACATCACAATCGCGCCATCCGGCGAGTTGCTAGTGGCGTCGCATCGCGCGGGATTCGAGGCGATTGTGGCCTGCGCCCACCACGGTGAACAGGCCTGCGGATTGCCCTACGCGGTGGTCGGGATCGATCCGAAGACTGGCACCACGCGTGAAGTGCTGAGCGGCGCAGGTGCACCGATGGGGGCGGCAACCGTTGCCTTGCAGGTGGGCGACGCGATCTACCTTGGAAGTTTCGTCGGTGAACGCATTGTCGTGCGCGCAGCACCCAAGCCCTGAGCCGAAACACCGAGCAGAACTCTGCTCAGGACGATTTCGAAAGTCCGAGTACGCGTTCAGCGCGCCCTTCCGCTGCTCGCCACGCGCCTCTATAGTCCTGACAAACCCCACTGGAGAACGACATGAACGCATGGGAAATCAATTCGGCCGGCGGCATCGATACGCTGAGCGCAGTGACCCGACCGACACCGCAACCCGCTGCGTGCGAAATTCTCGTGCGCGTGCACGCCGTGTCGCTGAACTATCGCGATCTGCTCCATGTGCTCGGCTATGCCGACAACGATCAATGGCCACTGGTGCCGTGCTCGGACGGGGCAGGCGAGGTGGTCGCGGTGGGCGCGGGCGTGAGCCGCTTCAAGGTAGGCGATAAGGTGGCCGGGACGTTCTTCCAGCGCTGGAATTCGGGCGGTATCACCCAGGATGTCATGGAATCCGCGCTCGGCGGGCGCATGTCCGGCATGCTGACGCACCACGTGTGCCTGAGCCAGGACGGCGCAGTGCCGATGCCTGCGGGCTGGAGTTACGCGCAGGCGGCGACCCTGCCCTGCGCCGCAGTCACCGCCTGGCATGCACTCGTCGCCAAAGGCAACCTCGCGGCGGGTGAAACCGTGCTCGTGCTCGGCACCGGTGGGGTATCACTGTTCGCGCTGCAGATCGCGAAAATGCACGGCGCACGCGTGATCGTGACTTCGAGCAGCGACGAGAAAATCGCGCGGGCCCGCGCGCTGGGCGCGGACGAGACGATCAACTATCGCCAGCATCCCGCTTGGGAAGCCCGCGTCCTCGAACTCACAGGTGGACGCGGCGTCGATCATGTGGTCGAGCTCGGCGGCTCGGGCACACTCGAAAAATCCTGCGTCGCCGCGCGGACCGGCGGCAACGTATGGCTCATCGGTGTGCTGACCGGCTTTGAGGCGAAGATCAATCCGTTGCCGATCCTGTTCAAGAGCCTGTGCGTGCAGGGGATCTATGTCGGCAGCCGCGCGATGTTCGAGGACATGAACACGGCGTTCTCGGCCAATGGTCTGCAGCCCGTGATCGATCGCACGTTCGCCTTCAAGGATGCCCGCGCGGCTTTCCACTGCATGCAGGAGGCCGGACACTTCGGCAAGCTTGTGGTCACCGTCGAGTGAGTCGATGTCCGGCGCGGACACCGCCCGCGCCGCGATGAATACCGCACTTATCGCGCGTGCCGAGGCGCTGCGACCGCTGCTACGCCGTGAGGCATCCCAGATCGAGCGCACCCGTCGGTTGAGCACGGAGGTGCTCGCCGCGCTGCATGGAATGCAGGCCTTCAACCTGCAACTCACCGCCGCGTACGGTGGACCCGAGGCCGATCCACTCACCCACCTGCGCGTGCTCGAGGAATTGTCGCGGGGGGACGCCTCCAGCGGTTGGGTCGCGATGGTCGGCTCCGAATCGAGCGCCTGCATCAATGCCTTCCTCGATCCCAGCGTGATCCGTCGGATGCTGGTCGAACCCACTGCGCCGGCTGCCGCGCTAACGGTGGTCGGCAGCGGCAAGGCGGTGCGGACTGACGGCGGATACCGTGTCGACGGCCGCTGGCGGTTCGCGAGCGGCTGTCGGCACGCGGGCTTCATCGGCGCTTTGTGCGTGGTGCACGACGGGGCTACGCCGCTCACCCGCGATAATGGCGCGCCGCTGACCCGCCTGGTGTTCGCGCCCGCCTGCGCCGTCGAATTTCACGACACCTGGCATACCAGCGGCCTCTGCGGTACGGCGAGCGATGACTTCTCGTTGGCCAGGGTGTTCGTTCCGGAGGAGTTCGCGCTCGACCTGTTCGGCCCCCCGCGCGATCCTTCGCCAGTGTGGCGGCTGCCCATCAGCCTGCGCTTCGCGATGAGTAAGGCGGCGGCAACCTGCGGTATGGCGCGTGGCGCGATGGACGCGCTGCTGCCGCTGCTCGAACGCACGCCGTTCGCCGGTGCGCGCGCCTCGCGCGAGGAGCCACGTGTCCACCTGGCGCTTGCCGAAGCAGAAGCCGCGATCGAAGGCGGCCGCGCGTTTCTCTATCAGAATATCGAGCGCGCGTGGGCGCAGGTGGGCGCCGGCGGTATGCTCGACGTCAACGCAGTCGCCGCAGTTCGACTCGCGATTGTGTTCGCCGCGCGCCGGGCGCAGGAAGCGGTTCGCCTCATCCAGGAACTCGGCGGCACCGCAGCCGCGTTCGACCTTGGGCTTGATCGCGCGGCCCGCGATCTCGCAGTCGCGCGCCATCACCTGCAGCTCCAGCCGCAAGTGATGGAAGACGTGGGCCGCGTACTGCTCGGGATGACACCCATCAATCCACTGTTTTGAGCGACACTCGGCCCGTGATCCCCCACCGCTCAGGGCCGACCCTGCCCGTTGCCCTATCGCGCGATCTACGAAGTCGAGGCCGAAAATCCGGCTACCATCCAGGGCACTCGGAACGCGCCGCGCCGACAACGCGTGCAGAGCGACGCGCTCAATCGCAAGACCGCTAGGGCCTGAGTGTTCAGCCCGATTGGACCGTATCAACCGCCAAAACAACCTAGTAGCCTGTCGGACTTCGGGAATCGTTCCTAAACTCCGCAGGCTTATGTCCCCCGCTGAACAAGGAATTGAAATGATCAAAGGTATCGCGCTGGTAGTGCGGAAAGACGGCATCTCGACAGACAACTTTCACCGTCACTGGCGCGACATCCACGGTCCACTGGCGCTGCGCATCACGCAACTTCGCCGCTACGTGCAGAGCCATCGCAAACCCCTCGCCGTACCAGGCTTCGACAAGGTGCCCTTTAGTGGCGTGGCGGAAGTCTGGTTTGACGATCTGGCAACGCTCGAAAACCTGCCGCACAACCCCGAATACATCACTGGTGCGCAAGCCGACGAGCCAAATTTCATTGACACCTCCAAGCTCAAATTCCTCGCCACCCGCGAGCATGTGTTCATCGATGACATCGACATCAAGCAAAATACCTCACTGACCAAGGCCATCTTTCTGTTGCGTCGCCGGCCAGATCTGAGCGTGGCCCAGTTTCAGGAATACTGGATCAATGAGCACGCGCCGCAGATCCCGCGCGATGCCGGCATCTTGCGCTATGTGCAATGCCATCAACTCCCCGAAACCTATGCCTTGGGCGAGCCTGCCTACGATGGTGTGGCCGAACTTTCCTTCGCCGATGACGCGGCCTTCCTGGTCTATTGGACCAGCCCGCGCATCCAGGCAATTTTCGGTGCCGACGCACCACGCTTTCTCGACGGCGCCACTTGCACCGCGTTTCTCGCCGATGAGAGCCGTGTGCGCTGGCCCGCTTGAACAGGCAAGCCCATGGTCTGTGTTTTGTGAAGCCAAGAGTCAGGAACTGGTTATAAAACACTTCCAATAACGCTGACCCTTTGAAACGGAGACGTCAGAAAGAGTTGCATGCGTTTCTCGGAACTGATCAAGGAGTCGATTCAGGTGCTCAAGGAAAGTGGGCGCTTGACCTATCGCGCGTTGCAGCGTGAATTCGGTCTTGACGCTGAAACCCTGGAGGACCTGAAAACTGAATTGATCAAGGCGCGGAAAGTCGCCGTCGATGAAGACGGAGAGATTCTCGTCTGGGTGGGCGAGGGCGCAGCGGCGAGCGAGCGGCCCGCGCCAAAGCCAGTTACCTATACCCCTTCACATTTGGCGGCGCGCATCCGCTCGCAGCAGCTGGCGATGGAATCGCGTGGTGGGCAGGAGGGGGAGCGTAAAACCATCACCGTGCTGTTCGCTGACTTGAAGGGTTCGACGGCGCTGCTTGAAGGCCTGGATCCCGAAGTCGCGCGCACCGTGATCGATCCGGCGCTACAAATCATGATGGATGCGGTGCATCGCTATGAGGGCTATGTGGCGCAGGCGTTGGGCGATGGCATTCTGGCCTTGTTCGGTGCGCCACTGGCCCATGAAGACCATGCTCAGCGCGCGGTATTCGCTGCCTTGCGAATGCAGGAGGAGCTGCAGCGCTACTCGGATTCGGTGCGCTTGAAGCATGGCGCACCCTTGGCGATGCGGGTGGGTCTTAACACTGGCGAAGTCGTGGTGCGTTCGATTCGCAAAGACGATCTGCATACCGACTATGTGCCGATAGGCCATTCGATCAATCTCGCCGCACGCATGGAGCAGATGGCGACCCCAGGCTCGATATTAATCACGGAGACCACCGCCAAACTCGTTGAGGGATTCTTTGCGCTAAAGAGCTTAGGCGCAGCGGAAATCAAGGGAGTCGAGCATCCGCTACCCGTCTTCGAAGTGACCGGCGTTGGGTCGTTACGCACTCGCTTACAAGTCGCGGCAAGTCGCGGGCTGACTCGGTTTGTGGGGCGGCAGTCAGAACTGCAGCAAATGCAGCACGCGCTCGCTTATGCGCGTGAAGGTCGCGGCCAGGTGATTGGCATCATGGGTGAACCTGGGATAGGCAAGTCACGGCTGGTCCACGAGTTCAAAGCCAGCGCCCATGGCTTTGCAGTGTTCGAGGCCTATTCAGCCTCGCATGGCAAAGCCTCACCCTATTTGCCGATCACGGAGATGCTCAAGGGTTATTTTCAGATCCAGTTACAAGATGACGAATACGCGCGACGCGAGAAGGTGCTTGGCAAACTCTTAACGCTCGACCGGAGTTTGGAAGAGGTGCTGCCGTACTACTTTGCCTTGTTCAATATTGAGGATGCGGATTCTCCGTTACCGCAGATGGATCCCCAGTTACGTCGGCGACGAACCCTCGAAGCGCTGAAAAAAGTGACGCTGCGGGCGAGCTTAGGCCAGCCGCTGTTGCTTATCTTTGAAGACTTGCATTGGATCGATAGCGAAACTCAGGGCTACCTCGATAGCTTGGTCGAAAGTATCGGCAGTGCCCGCATTCTGTTGCTCACCAATTACCGCCCCGAGTACCGACACGACTGGGGTGGCAAAACTTACTGCACACAGCTGAGACTCGCGCCATTTGGCACGGTGGAAGCAGCAGAGTTCTTAGACATTTTGCTCGGTGAATCTGCTGATACCAGTACTGCGAACCGTCGCAGTACTCTCCGACAATGGATTTTAGAGAAGACCGAAGGTACCCCGTTCTTTATTGAAGAAGTGGTGCAGGAATTGTTTGAGCAAGGCGTATTGCAGCGCGACTTGCACGGCAAGCTGCTGCTGCCCGCGCAACCCACGACTCGAATTCAAATCCCGACGACAGTGCAAGGGGTGCTTGCGGCGCGGATTGACCGTTTGGCGCCAGCTGAGAAAGCGCTGCTGCAACAGCTTGCGGTGGTTGGCCGGGAGTTCCCGTTCAGCCTGGCGAAAACCGTCGTCGGTACGGCCGACGATGAACTTCATTCATTGTTAAGCGCGCTGCAGAACAAGGAATTCCTGTACGAGCAGCCGGCGTTTCCGGAAGTCGAGTACCTCTTCAAGCACGCGCTAACCCAGGAAGTTGCCTACAACTCCCTGCTGCAGGAAACCCGCAAGGCGATTCACGAGAAGACCGCGCTTGCGATAGAGCTCGCCTATCAATCGGAAATCGAGGATCACTATAGCGATCTCGCACATCACTTCGGGCGTGGTGACAAGCTTGAGAAAGCGATCGAATACGCAGAATTGGCGGGCGTACAAGCCTCACAACGTGCAGCGCTGCACGATGCGCGTAACTACTTTGAAAGCGCGCTGGAACTCCTAAAACGTATTCCTAAAACCGCGACCGCGGAGGCGACGGAACTCCGGATAATACTCATCCTGTGGGGTTCTTTAGCGGTGCTCAAGGGCTTGGGCGCGGTTGAAACCGAACAAGCCTGTCAGGCCGCGCGCGAACTCTGCGAGCGGGTCGGCACCGCCGCGGATTTATTAAGCGCGCTGGTGCAGCTCCGGATTCACTACGCCGTGCGCGGCGACTGCGAGCGTGCCCTCGAATACTCCGCAGAAATTTTGCGACTCGCGGAACGCGAGCAAGCGCCAGACTATTTTCTCCATGCAAATGTCGCGTTCGCGGTGAGTCATTATTACCGTGGTGCGCTTCAGTTGTCTTGCGATCATTCGGCTCGTGTACGTGAAGCTTACGACTTTGAGCGCCATCGGCATTTGAGTATCGCCATGGGCGCCGACCCGTTGGTCCTAAGCCTGGGACACGAAGCGACTGCGTTATGGTTTCAGGGGTATCCCCAACAGGCGTTGGGCAAAATCGAAGAATGCGGCGCGTTGGCAAATCGCATTGGTCAACCTGCGATGCAGGCGTTGGCTCGATTCTTTGCGTGCGTACTGCGCGTGTTGCGGCGTGAATCGAGCGATGCAGAGCAAGCAGCGGAAGCGTTAAGCGAATTCTCGCAAGAACGCGAGTTGCCAGATTGGTTGAACTGGGCAAAAAATATCTACGGTTGGGCGCTTGAGCATCGAGGTCAGCGTCAGGGCTTGGAGATTCTCGAACAGGGAATCGCCGCGGCAGTCGCGGTGCGGGCGGAATTGATGCTGACCTTGTATCAAATCCTGCTGGCGCAAGTTCATCTGCAACGCGGCGCGCCTCTTAAAGCACAGGCGGCCGTTGAGGAAGGTCTGGCGGTCGCACACCGCAATCGTGAAATGGTCTACATCGCGGATTTGCATCGCTTACGCGGAGAAGTCGCGCTCCTGGTTGCAGCCGATGATCCAGCGAGTGCGCTGGCCGCTGAAACGCATTTCCTGGAGTCGATCCGAATTGCACAGGAACAGCAGGCAAAGTCCTGGGAATTGCGCACCACATTAAGCCTCGCGCGCTGGTGGTCGGCCCAAGGGCGCGCGCAGGAAGCGCGCGAACGCCTGACTACCGTCTACACTTGGTTCACTGAGGGTTTCGACACGCCGGATTTAATGGAGGCGCGTGCGCTTTTAGACAACACGTGATCGCGAACCCCAGGAGTGGACCGTAGCCGCGAATGCATCAAGGGATCAGAGTTCAAGACAACGTGCAAGGTGCCAAAAAGCTCGGGGACACTCACTTTCTCACTACAGTCACTGCAGTGGCCTGGTTGATCGTGGCGGACGCGGTGACTTAAGATGAGTTATGGCCCACGCGCTTCATAGCTCCATCGACTTGCTCGACTACCTGGCGTCCGAGGACGCCAGCCAAATCCGACACGAGTACGTCGGCGGCTACGTGCATGCGATGGTGGGTGGCTCGATGCGGCACAACCGGATTTCCGGCAATATTTATAGTGCGTTGCTCCAACGCACTGCCAGCACGCCCTGTCAGGTTTTTATTAATGACATGAAGCTACATGTCCAAGCGGTCGATAGCGTTTACTACCCTGACGTTTTTGTTCTCTGTGGCGTTGGCCTCGCGGGTGAGCGGAATATGGCCTCAGATGCGACCCTGGTTGTCGAGGTATTGAGTCCCTCAACTGCTGGAACCGACCGTCGCGAAAAGCTGGTCGCCTATCGCAAATTAGCTGGCTTGCGCAGCTACTGGATCGTCAGCCAGGACGAGCGTCGTGTCGAGTTGCACACGTGTGGTGACGATGGACGTTGGGTGACGATGGAGCTGACCGATGATCAGGCTTTGCTGAGCGTCGTCGGTATCCCGGGCGCCCCCTTGCGCCTTGCCGAACTCTATGCAGGCACCGACGTCGTCTGATTTGCCGTGATTGACGACACCCGACACCCTGAAAACGAGAGTTCAACAGGCCCGAGATTTTGGACAGACTCTCAAGCCCGCTGACCCCTCGTTCTGCATAAGTGCATGCAGCGCAGAGTCGCGGCCGGCAACCCTCTCAAGTAATTGCGGGCGAGCTCTTACATCGCTAAGGTTCGTTCCCAGTCCCAGCAAGGGACACCAACGGCGCCGCTGTCGGTGGAGCACCCCTTAAGCGAGATAAAACAATGAACGACCAGAATACTGACGCAACGACAGCGGACATCCTGCGCCGTTTTAACGAAGCCTTCCTACAACACGATCCCAGTTTGCTGGATGCGCTCATCGCGGAAGACTGTGTGCTCGAAAATACCACCCCCGCACCGAATGGTTCGCGGCATGTCGGGCGCGCGGCCTGTCTCGAACTGTGGACGGGAATCGCTGCCAATCGCGAGGGCTGGTTTGCACCCGAAGAAATCATCGTGGCAGGCGAGCGCGGCATTATTAAGTGGCGCTATTGTTGGGGCGAGGGCGACGCGAACTCGGTTCGCGGCGTTAATATCATGCGTGTACGCGATGGTCAGATAGTAGAGGGGCTTGGTTACGTGAAGGGCGCGTAAACAGCCTTACGGCGCGCGACACCAGGCGCTGGTTGAGAAGTCGAGCACGCGGTATTCTCAATGGCACGGCAAGTTTCGACGCGCTGTTCAAATCAGAGAAAGAAGTGCGATGTTCAAAGCAATTGTTATGATCAAGCGTAAGTCCGGCATGAGCATGGCGGACTTCATCAACTATTACGAAACGCGGCACGCGCCGTTAGGAGCCAGTAAGGTGCCGAATCTGAAGCGCTATGTGCGGCATTTCATTCGCCCGTATGGCAACGCGGTCTACGGCGCTGATGCCGAGCCGCCGTATGACGTGCTCACCGAGATTTGGTTCGACGACGAAGCCGATTTCAATCGCGGCATGGCCTATCTGACCGAGCCGGAAACCGCCGCTATCATCGGCGCGGATGAAGAGCAGCTGTTCGAGCGTTCCTCGATTCGCTTTATGGTGATGGAAGATCACGAAACCGATCTGTCGGTGAAGCGCTAACGCTTAAGTTCGAAGAACTGTTGCTGCTTTAAGGTAGGTTGGGGCGAGCGTAGCGAACCCCAACAGCAATCACCCCCGCAGCAGCATTTCAAGCGTGAATCCGCGCACGCTTGCCGACCCACTGTTGGGGTTCGCAAGCTCACCCCAACCTGCCGATCTGGATTGCTACATCCCCTGCGTCGGTGGGTTTAGCGAACACGCGCCGCAGGCTCCACCCACTCGCGAGCGAGATCTTCGATAATCCTGGCGGTCTCTTGCGAGGTCGCAAAGGCATGCTCGAAGATCGGCGTGAGATACAGTTCGTCGACCCCCGCTTCGCGATAGGCTTCAATCGACGTTGGTCCCGCAGTCGTGACTGGTGCCATGAAGATTTCAAAGCCCTCCCGGCTGCGCCCGCGGGCGGCGAGTAATTCATCAAGACGCTTAATCTTGGCCTTGGTTTCGTCGGGTGTCAGGTTAAATCCGCACCAGCCGTCGCCCAACTCCGCGGCACGTTTCAGGGCGGCCTCGGTTTGACCGCCAACAATCACTGGAATCCGTCTATTGCGGGGCGGCTTCGGATAGGAGCGCGCACGCGCGAATGACACGAACTCGCCCTCAAAGGTGCTGGTGTCGTCTTCCCATAGCCGCCGCATGGCAAGGATAGCCTCGGTGCCGCGGGCACCGCGCCGTTCCCACGGAATGCCGAGTGCCCGAAATTCTTCCTCAAGCCAGCCGAGTCCGGTGCCGAACACAAACCGGCCGCCGCTCACCACGTCGAGCGAGGCGGCGAGCTTGGCGAGCAGCACTGGATTGTATTCGGGAACCAGACAGACGCCGGTGGCGAGTCGGATTCGGCTAGTCATCGCTGCCGCGTAGGCGAGCGCGATGAAGGGGTTCAGGATTGCGGTATCACCCGGCACCGGTGGCGCGGTGTTTGATCTCGCGTAGGGGTACTTCGATTTGATGTCATCGAAGAACACAATGTGCTCGCCGGTCCAGAGCGTATCAAAACCCACCCGTTCGGCAGTGCGTGCGGCGGTTGCGAGCAATTCGGGTCGTGCGAGGTTGGCGAGGCCAATGGCGAAGAAGCCGATTTTCATGGGTGTTCCTTGAGTTGGCGTTGGGTTGGCGGTGCTGAAGTATGTCACCGCGGAATTGCCGGGTCGCACGGTAACCTACTATAGTTCCCGACCACTCCCGCGGGAAACTGAGTGCATGCAGAGACCTGTCGGCGACGCATCGTCCGCACCTTCGAACGGAATCGCGCGCGGTGCGTGTATATTTGGATTTAACCTAAGGCTAGGGAGCTGACCATGTTCAAGCGCAGCTACAAATATCAACCCAAGCAAGTCGAGGACATCGTGATTCGTGCGTTCGCGTTCGAATTTCCAGACGATCTCGATCCGATCTGGGTGCCTGACAATCCGGTTCGCTCGCATATGTTCAACGGACTGTCGTTGACGATGCCGTACCTTGAGCCCTATCTCATCAAGAGTACGCAGAAGGCGATGGCGTTCATCAGCGAACCTGAATTATTGGCGGATATGCGGGGATTTAACGGACAGGAGGCGCGCCACTACCAATGCCACCGGCGCCTGAACGAATTACTGAAGGCGAATGGTTATCCGGAACTGGCCAGTGTCGAGCAGCGTCTGGCGGCGTCCTTCGAGCGCCTGTCCAATCGGAGTTTGCGCACCCAGCTTGCCTATAACGCGGGCTTTGAAAGCATGACCAATGGCTTCACACATTGGCTCATCAATAAGCGGCTGGCGCTCTTTCGCGACGCCTCCCCGCATGTGGCGTCCTTCTGGTTGATGCACATGGTGGAAGAAACCGAGCACAAGACCGTCGCCTTCGATGCGTATATGGCGTATTCAGGGCAGTATCTGCCACGCGCGTTTGGGGTCTTCCACGGCTCTTTCCACCTGGTGGGATTTGGACTCATCGGCATGCTCACGGCGCTGAAGAAAGACCGAGCGTTGCGCAAACCGCGCAATCTCGTCGCGCTGGTGCGCGAAATCTCCTCGATGATTTTCAATGTCGGCCCGTATCTACTGCGCGCGTTGTTGCCGTGGCATAACCCGCGCTGCGAGGACGATCCGAAGTGGATGCGGGATTGGATTGCGGGGCATGCCGCCATGCCTACGGGTCAGTTGCTGCCGTTGGTCGACACCAGAAGTCTGGAGATGCCGGTGCCGTTCCCAGGCAATTAGTTTTGTTAATGCGCAGCGGTGGTGGTTCGTCTAATAATTTTAGAGGGGGGGGATGAAGATGGAAAGGCTACAACGGATCATGATTGGTAACGGACTGCTGGTGGTGCTGATGGCGATGTTGTCCGGCTTCATGTTGATGTTTTCATTGCTTGGAGGAATCGAGATCTGGCCGGGGAAGATTATCGAAATCCCGCTGTATGGCACAGTCCCTGGCTGGGTTCGGGCGCACACGGGCGGCGCGTTGAACGGCGTGCTGCTGATCGTGGTGGCGCTGGCG
>JANOVQ010000446.1:0-2921 GCA_031417495.1 Pseudomonadota bacterium
GCATCTGCATGAACACCGTGGTCAAGGGGGTTGGCATAGACGCGGATTTCCTCTGTGCGCTGGCGGAGACTGGTGCGGCGTAGGTTCAAGGAATTCACTTGAATACGCCCTGAATCTGCGGCGGTTGGCGGTAGGCGCAGAGCGCTTGTGTGGTCTCCATCGCGCCTGCCGGTGCGCTTCCAGAAATCGTCGCCCGGGGCGCGGCGCGGAGGCGCGGCTGTCGCCGTGAAATCGAGACCACGCCCGCGGCGCGCAGCGGTCGCAGTTCTCCTCATCGGCGCGTGAACGGCGCGCGCGATTGGCGTAGGGCGAGGCCCCGTCTCGATATCCACCATAAGCCCGGAACGGACGCCCATGTATGAGAAACACTTTGGACTGAAAGCAGCGCCTTTCAGTCTGCTCCCCGATCCCACGTATCTTTTTCAGAGTCGCCAGCACCAATTGGCGCTGTCGATGCTCGAGTATGCGATCAACAGCCAACTAACCCTGTTGGTGATCAGCGGTGAAGGCGGCGGGCAGACGCACTCTATTGATTGTGGATGAGGCACAGAACCAGGGTCCTGGGATCCTGGAAGCGCTGCGCTTGCGCACCAATGTGAATGCCGATGATCATCTCGTGATGCAGTTGCTGCTGATCGGTCAGCCTGAATTACATGACCTTCTGAAGCGTCACGAGCTGCGGCAGCTGGCGCAGCGCATCAGTGTTTTTGCCAAACTGGAAGCGTTGGATGAGCGCGAAACTGCCGCCTATGTGCGGCATCGGGTGAATGGGGTCGGCGGGGATCCGAATCTTTTCCACAAGAATGCGCGGCGCCTGATTTACTGGAACAGTGGTGGCGGGCCCAGAGTGATCAACACGCTGTGTGAGCTCGCGCTGGTCTACGCCTATGCCGAAGGCAAGCACGAAATCGACCCAATCCTGATCGCGGATATCGCGCGCGAGTGCATTGATACCGGGCTCTATGGCGCGCGCGTTTACGACATGCGTGCACAGGGCCTCGCCAAACAGCGCACGAGAATGACTGGGCCAGAGACTGCGGAGTTGGTCGTCCCGGCAGTTGCTGCGGAGAGCGAACCCAGCGATGACCTGGAGCGCCGCCGCCGCTTAGGTTAGCGCGCGTTCAAGCCCGCCACCCGCCATGCCGTGAGCATGGCGAGTCCCCAGCAGGCGGCGATCCCAAAGAAGACCGGCCCGTAATGCCCATGATCGAGCATCTTGCCGAACAACACGGGACCGAGTGCGATCCCGAAGTCGAGTCCTGAGTACACCACGCCGTAGACGCGACCCGTGGCACCCGGTGGCGTTACCGCACGGATCAACATATCGCGCGATGGCCCCGAGAGACCGCTGCCGAAACCCATCAGAGCAATCAACGCCCAGCCAAGCGTCACCGGCACCACGTCGAGTCCCAGTAACACGGCGCCCACAATGGAGCACCCAAAAGCCAGCGTGATGTTCCGTTCAAGCTGCTTACGGTGGGCGACCAGCCAGCCGCCAGTCAACATGCCCGTCGCGCTGGCCAGCATGAACACGGTGATGCTCATTGCCGCAGTGGCGCGCGATAGGTCGTAGAGGTGCGCAAATATCGTCGGTGCAAAATTCTGGATGCCACCTGCCGCCATCGCAAGGATGAAGAAAAATGCAAAGCACCACCACACGGCAGGCAGGGCTAGAAAGCTGAACAGTGACGGCGCCTGCGTCAGCGGCTGGGCGCTGGGCGGAAGTGCACCCAGGTCGAGCGCATCGCGATTGAGCGCGAGTAGCGCGATGACGAGTAGCGGTAGTCCCGCCGCCGCGAACAGACTTACGCGCCAGCCAAACGGTATTGCAATACTCACCAGGAAGACCGGTGCCAAGGCCCAGCCGAGACTGCCGGTCACGCCGTGTACCGAATAGGCTGGTCCCAAGCGCGCCACGCTAACCCGTGCATTCAATAACGAATAATCCACTGGATGGAACACCCCATTGCCCAATCCAATGAGGGCTGCACTGAGCAACAACATGCCATAGTGGGTACTGAGCGCGAAGCTCAAAGTCCCCAGCGCAAGGCTTGTCAAGCCGCCGAATAAGGTAATGCCGGCGCCAAAGCGATCAACCACAAAGCCCGCGATCGCCTGACTCCCGGCCGAGACGACAAAGATCACCGTCATCACAAAACCCAGCGCGGCGTAGCTCACGCCAAATTCGGTTTTGAGCCAGGGAAACAGCGGCGCGATGATGAGCTGGAAGAAATGACTGGTGAGATGGGCCAAGCCAATGAGGCTCATGATGCGCGCATCCTCGCGCAGCGCCGCAGGGGCGGATAGCGCAGTGTGCGCATTAGTCAGCATCGAATCAGCGTGGCACGGTGCACTCGCGGTGGGTTCAATAGGAAGAACTTGCTGGGCATGCGTGACACGACGAAATAGGCGTGACCGAACCTTAACATCCCGCTTGCGGATCGTCACTAAGCGATCCCGGAACGCTACAATGAACCCCGTATGGGTCAATTTTTAAGTCGCTATTCCGCTCTGATAATCGCAATCGCCCTGAGCTTATTCAGCACTTGGTGGTTGAATCTGGCGGCGGCGACTGCCGCCTCGCCACATTTCCAAGCCGATTCCTTTGGCTATTGGCAGCTGGCAGAGATCCTCCGCTCCGCGGGCACTTTTACCAGCCTCACGCGAACTCCGCTTTACCCGGCGTTCCTGGCCTGGTTCGCACAGCTGTCGCTCCCTCACACAATCCTGGCGCAGACTCTGCTTACGTCGCTGATTATCTACGGCACTTACGATCTCACGCGCCACGCGGAGGGTGAGCGGACGCGCGCGCCCGCACTCGCCGCCCTGTTGACGGGCGCGAGCTTTAATGTGAACGCGGCGGCGGGCTGGATTTTGACGGAAACTTTATTCACCCTCCTGCTGGTGGCCATGGGGTGGGC
>JANOVQ010000447.1:0-15181 GCA_031417495.1 Pseudomonadota bacterium
CAGGGCATGTCCTATTTCATCATCGACATGAGACAACCCTCGATCGAAGTGCAACCGCTGCGCCAGATGAACGGCTATGCCTCGTTCAACCAGGTGTTCTTCACCGATGCGCACATTCCCCCGGAGAATCTGGTCGGCACAATTGGCGACGGTTGGAAGATCGCGATGACCACCCTTGCGCACGAACGGCGCGGTGCCGATGCGCTGCGGCGCTGGGGGCGCGCATCGGATCGTGCAGGCCGTATTTATGACGAGGAACGCGCCGAGATCGCGACCGTGATGGAGCCCTACAAGTGGTACGCGCAAAGAGTGGGACGGGTGGATCTCGCGTTGCCGCGGGCGCGGGAAACCGGCCGCATCAGCGATCCCACAGTGCGCCAGGAGTTAGCGCGACTGCTGATGCTGGCGCGCTCGGCAGAATGGCTGGCGCACCGCGCCCGTCACGCCAAGGAACTGGGCCGACCGGAAGGTCCCGAAGGATCGCTCGGCAAGCTCGTCGCGAGCCAGGTGGCACGTGCCGCCGCGCATGTGCACACGATCATCAGCGGCGCCGATGCCATGCTCGCCGGCACTGACGCGCCGCAAGCCGGGCTCATTGCCGAGATTCTGCTCTCGGTACCGGCAACGTCGATTGCCGGCGGCACCGACGAGATCCAACGCAACATCATCGCCGAGCGCGTGTTGGAGATGCCGAAGGAACCCCGCCTCGATACGGGACCGTTCCGCGCCGTGCCGCGGAATCCGCCGCGCGCGCGGTGAAGGGGTCGAAGCGGCAACACTCCGCCGCCGTCCCGGCAACTTTTGGCCACCTGCCGTCACCGGCCGCGCGCTTTCGTGCGCTCTGATTGCTGGCATGCGACTTGCGAGTACAGGGGAATCCACAGCAACCAACCGCGTGATGCAAATCTCTCCAGCCCTTTCCGCGACCGCTAGCCAGGCCAAAGCCGCGGCCGAGCCATCGCGCTGGTCGCAGCTCTTTGGCGAGGACGGCCTGTCGTTTCGGGATGTCCTGGATCTGGTAAATCCGCTGCAGCACATTCCGCTGGTGGGGAATCTTTATCGCAAGCTCACGGGGGATACCCTCGATCCTGCGATACGGGTCGCCGGCGGCGCGTTGTTTGGCGGGCCGCTCGGCGCCCTGTTGTCGCTGGGCACCCTGGTCGTGGAGCGGAGCGCAAAGGCAGAGTCGGTGGCGCCCGCGAGCGACGATTTATCCAGTGCGGTGGCGGCGAGTAGCCAACCCTATCGCGGCGGCTGGATGGTCAATGCGGCAATGACTGGACAGTTGCCGCAGTTCACGATTTCTCCGCGGCCGTCCACGGAGGAAGCGGCAAATTTGGCGAAGGTCGCCGAGTCCCCTCATCCAGAAGTCAGGCGCGGGGGCTGGATGGTAGCGCAGGCTTATGCGCTGAGCGATCTGACTCCTATTTCGATCGGCGAGACAGAGCAGCAGATCGACGACAAAGTTTGATGCCAACGAGCATCCGCGAGGGCCGCTCCTAGCGTGGTCGCGAATGCTGGAAACTTTGTTTGGGCCAGAGCGCTTAGCGCTCGGGTAAGCGCTTGTCACCATGGCAGGTCATGTGCACCACGCGTACGATGCAGCCCACACCACACGAGATGCTGAGGATGCCAAGTCACGCTGCTGAAATAACCGAACACACCTGCCAGCTCGGCGCGCACACCATGTTTTATCACGCAGCTGGTCCTGCCAATGGCCCGTTGGTAATTTTTGCGCACGGTTGGCCAGAGCTCGGTTATAGCTGGCGGCATCAATTACCGGTGCTGGGCGGTCTGGGCTTTCGCGCCATCGCGCCGGATCTGCGAGGTCACGGTTGCTCCAGCGTTTATCCGCGGCACACTGACTACACGATGGAAAAGCATGTCGCAGATTTGCTCGGCTTGCTCGATTCCCTGGACCGCGAGCGGGCGGTGTGGGTGGGACATGATTGGGGCGCGGCGGTGATCTGGAGCTTGGCGAGTCACCATCCGGAACGGTGTGTCGCAGTGGCTAATCTGTGTGTGCCCTATGCGGTCCTGGACGGCGGGTTGGAAGGCGCGGTCGCGTTAGTGGATCGCAGGGTATATCCCATCGCCGAATACCCGGCCGGGCAATGGGAGTATCAATATTTTTATCAGGAGAGCTTCGCGCGCGCCACGGCCGTATTCGAGGCGAACCCCCGCACAATGCTGAAGGCCCTGCTGCGTAAAGGGAGTCCCGAACATCGTGGTAAGCCCGCCGTCACCGCCGACGTGCGGCGCGATGGTGGCTGGTTCGGGGGCTTGGATGCCGCGCCCGATAGGCCACGCGATGACGAGGTGATGTCGGCCGCGGATCTGGACGCCTATGTCAGCGCGCTCACCAAAACAGGCTTCTTCGGCACTAATTCTTTCTACATGAACCATCCAGCGAACGTGGCCTACGCCGTGCGTGCGCAGCACGCGGGCGTACTGACGATGCCGGTCCTGTTTCTGACTGCCGCCTACGACTATACCTGCGAGTGTGTGGATTCACGGCTGCCTGAACCGATGCGCGAGCGCTGCCGAAACCTCACTGAACGGACAGTCAATTCCGGGCACTGGATGGCGCAGGAAAAGCCCGTCGATGTGAATAACGCGTTAGTGCATTGGTTGGCGCATAAAGTGCCGCAATCCTGGGTGCACCCGCCTTTAGCTTAAACCTAGAAACCGCAGTTGACCGCTAAACAACGTAAGAAAGGGCAAGGCCTGTTTAAAGTTTTTACTTCTCATAGCGTCACCTTGCGGGTGAACCGCGTGACAAAGCGCGCAGCACGTCCCCTGGCGCGCATGGCGGTGTTGCAACTCGTCGGAATAGCGAAGCTTGTTCCTCCTCCTTGCGCCTTGCCCTGCACCCCATGGGCCGCACTGCGCGCGCCGTTCATCTGCCGTTTCTAGGCTAAACAAAACCCGGCCGATCGGCGCCACCATGCACGGTGATTTTTTCGCCGGAGACATACGAATTGCGCGCGGAAACCAGGAAGCGCACGACGTTCGCGATATCTTCCGGGGCGCACACCCGACCGAACGGCGCCGTCTTATCGAGATCATGAATGGCGGCCACGCCGTGCGCTTTCGCCAGACGCTGCCCCATGTCGGTATCGGTCAGGGGTGGAGCGACTACGTTGACATAAATATTGTGCTGCCGCTCCTCCTTGGCGAGTGTAAAGGCGAATGCTTCGCTGGCGGCTTTGCCCATGTTGTAAGGCGCGCCGCCCGCCGCGAAGAACAAGGTCGCGACGCTCGAAATCATGATGATGTCGCCGCGCGGTTCTCCGCGCATCTGCGGGAGCACAAGCTTTGAGAGATAGAATGGTGCGAAGGCGTGAACCCCGAGCACGCGCGCCATTTCAAGGGGATCGGTGTCGGCAACGGTATTCCCGCGGCTCGCGATCCCTGCGTTGTTGATCAGGATCGAAATCGGGCCGAGTTCGTGCTTGATACGCGATACCAGCGCAACGTCCTCGTCGAACACATCCACCGAGGCCTTGAACGCAATCGCGCGCCGGCCCAGCGCTTTGATTTCGGCCACTGTTTTCTCCGCCTCGGCCTCATCGCGCCGGTAATTCACGGCGATGTCGGCGCCGTCTTCGGCCAGCGCCAGGGCGATTGCGCGACCGATGCCGCGACTCCCGCCGGTGACCAGGGCAATTCTTCCTTCCAGCGGCATAGTCCTGCTCCGTTATTCTGCTGCTCAATGTGGTTGCTATTGTACGAGAATGTTTTTCAGCGGCTTCGCTTATTTTTGCGATCGTTAGATCGGGACAGCCAGCGGATCCACGGCACGCGCCTACTATCGTCGTTGCGCGAGACGCTGCTGCATATTTTCTACAAATTTCCGCACCAGAGAAATCCGCTAGTGCACCGGCGCGCGCAGGGCTTACACTCTCGCTCTGCTCTGAACAACTTTGCCGCCGCACACCCCTGAATTTTCTGCCTTCCACACCAAGGAATTGTGATGTTCGCTCAACCCGTATCCCGCGCTGCGCTCCTCCTCTTGTTGCTCGCCGTGGTGATGCCGGTGGCCTTCGCCGGCGGGGGATATTTCGCGCTGGGTTATGGACCGCTTGCGCGCCAAATGGCCGGCGCGACAACGGCCCTGGTGGGGGACGCCTTTGCGGGATCGTCGAATCCGGCTAAATGGCTTGCGGCGGGGAATCGAGTCGATATTGGCACCGAGTTTTTCATGCCGTATCGGCGCGTGGAACGCACCGGCTCAGGGACTGTTTACGATTTCGGCACCACCAGCGACAAGGATATCTTTCTAATCCCGGAAGCGGCCCTCAGCCGGCGCATCAATGATCGGCTCGCCTGGGGCCTCACCTTCTACGGCAATGGCGGACTCAATACCGAATATCACGGCACCACCGGTGTGCCGGGGACGAATGTCGTGCCCGCGTTGTGCGGCAACGCGCCGGCCAATTTTCTGCTCGGTTGCGGCAAGCTTGGCGTGGATATCATCCAGATGATTCTCGCGCCCGGGATTGCCTATCGCATCGCGCCGAAGCATACCCTGGGCATCGCGCCGCTCATCACCCTGCAGCGCTTCGAAGCCTATGGTCTGCAGGCGCTGACCTTGTTTTCTAAATTGCCTAACGATGTGACGAACCGCGGTTCGGATTACGCGCTCGGCGCCGGGGTGCGAGTGGGTTGGCTCGGCGAGATCACGCCCGCGCTCACCTTGGGTGCCTCCTATGCGAGCCGCGTCTTCATGGATAAGTTCGCGCATTACGAGGGCTTGCTGGCAGATGGCAGACTCGATATTCCAGAAAATTACTCACTCGGTTTCGCTTGGCGCCCGCGCCCGCCGCTTACAGTGACCTTCGACTATCAACGAATCAATTTTGGCGACGTGCGGGCCACCGGCAACGGCGGGCTGAACACTCTTCTGGATCCGGTTAATAAGCCCCTTGGTTCCCCTGAGGGCAGCGGTTTCAACTGGCAGAATCAGCAGAATTTCAGGTTGGGTGCAGCTTTCGAGGTGACCCCTGTGCTGACAGTGCGCGCCGGTTACGCATACGGCGAACGTCCTCCGCGCGATAACGGCATCAACACGGTGACTTTAAACATGTTGGCGCCGAGCGCTGAGCATCAGGTAAGCGCCGGCTTCACGTGGCAACCCGACCCTGGCAATGAATTTCATCTCGCGTACAGTCAGTTCATCCCGCGTGATTTTGTGGGCACTTCCACCACGGCGCTGCTGGGGGTTGGTGGCGTGGAGCGAATTTCCCCGCATGTGCATACAGTGATGCTGGCGTGGACTTGGCAGCACTGAGCAGAGGGCGGGGACAGATTTAAGTCTGTCCCCCAGAACAATGAACGAGTGAGTTAACCCTACGAACGACGTCGAAATCCCATTGCACTCACCAACGCAGAACCCAGCAGCGGCAAGGCAGCGGGGACTGGCACCGCGCTCACACTCACGAGATCCTGCGCGAACGTCGGCACTCGCAGTTGGGCGTCGAGATCTTTGTCTTCCAGAATTAAGCCGAAGCCACGCGCGTAGTACTTGTAGCCCATGCCTGGATCGATTTCAGATCCCTCCCATACCTGCAATACATCATGGAAGACCCCGAAATCGACGATGACCTGATCAAGATGGCCCTGAGTCCGGGCCTGATCTATTGCGTGATCGGCGTCTGCCTTTTCCTGGTAGTAGTTCAGGCCTAAGGACGTATCAGCCGGCATTTGAAAGCCCGGCAGCGCGCCATGCACCCCCGCGCGCCAGGTACTCGAGCTGTTGGTGCCAAGTAGATTGTCTTCGCTATCGTAAAGATAATTTGTCACGTCCTCGCCCAGATACCAGACATTGCCGGCAGTGTCCTGCGCGAAATGATCCAAGGTGTCTTCTTTCACCAGACCATCAACGAAGGCGCGATCCAGACGTGAAGTGGTTTGCACACCGAGAATGGTTGGTCCTGTGGTGGTGGGATGAAATTCAAAAGATTCAGTAATGGGATCGCCATCTTCATCCACCGTCACCCCTTCATAGCGATAGATAGCGGCATTGAGCAGTGGAAAATAGGGATGATCGATGGCGGCGCCCGGGACAAACGTCGCCGCGGCGAAATTGGGCACGAACGGCGCGGCCTCCGCCGGGCCAGTCAGTCCGGTGAGCATTACGCCGACCGCAGCGGTGAGTCGTAATCCTTCGCGCGAAAAGCTATTCATAAGGGTTCTCCTTTAAAGCATGACAGAGGTTGGATTGCACAAGCCGCTGGGGCTGCAACGGAACCCACTGTACGCAGGCAACCTGCCGTGCCGCTGAGCTGAACCTGAGGAAGCGCTGAAGTTTGTGGGCTTATTCAGGCGCGGCTGGCAGCCGGCTTGAAACCCTCTAGACGAACCACGAAGCGTTGCGCGGGATCGAAATGCACGCCGCATTTGACCCCCATTTGAGTCGCATAGGCACGCACCAACGCAAGACCAAGACCGGCATGACCTGCCGCGTGGCGCGCCGCGTCCTTGCGCCAAAAGCGCTCGAACACGTGCGGCAGATCCTGCGCGGTGAGGCCTTCACACGGATTTGCGAAAGCCAGCGCAACGACGTTATCGGTGCTCGTGATCTCACCCGAAATTTCGGCACCAGGCGGACAGTAGGCGAGCGCGTTCGTGATGAGATTGGCCAGGATTAAGTCCACCATTTCGCGAATGGCATACACCTCGACGACCGCGGGCCCACGATACTCGAAGCGCAGTGCGCGAACGGACGCATTCATGGCCTCGCGCTGCCAGGCTTGGGCAACTGCCTGTGCCAAATCGACAACTTCATCGCCTGCCGTCACCGACCCCGCCTGATCGTGTCGGGCGAGCGCCAGCAGATTCCGCGTGAGAGATTCCAGCTGCGTGACGGCGGCAACGATGTCGCTGTAATACTCGCGAGCCAGGGCGCTGTCGTGCGCGAAGCGGCCACCGACCTCGGCTAAACTTCGAATCTCGGCCAGCGGCGTGCGCAATTCATGCGCGGCGGCGGCCGTGAATTCCTGTTCACGGCTAAACGCGCTTTCAAGCAACGCGAGCAAGGCATTGAACTGATCAACCACCGGCACCAGCTCGCTCACGGGTGCCGTGACTGCCAGCCGAGTATGCAGGGCGCGTGGATGTAAGGTCGCCAATTGCGCGCGGATCTCCGCCAATGGGCGCAGACTGCGCGCGACGGAAGTCCCGATCAGCCACCAGGAGCCCCACAGGACAAGGGCCGCGATGCCGAGTAAGCCCATTCGCAAATGGCCTATCGCATTATCCAACGCGTCGCGATTACGGGCTACCAACAGGGTCGCGGGCAGGCGCGCGACGCGTGCGGGATCGAGATTTTCGTTCGGATCGAGGTGCGGCAGAAAATCGAGCTGCACACTGCGCCCCGCGCGCCCGTCGGGCAGCAGCAAAGGGCGGTAACGCGCCGCCTCGGCACGTGACTTTAGGCGCGGCAGATGGGTTCGCTGTAAAGCGTCCGCACGCCGGCTCTGCGGCCAGCCCGCATACCAGAGTTCGAAGTATTCCGCGTGTGGACCGCGCGCAAATTCCGGCATCGCGGCAGGCACAAAGTCGAAGTCCACGCCGTCTTCATCCTGCTCCAGGAGCAGCGCTAAGGTTTGTGCCTTGGCAAGCAATGCACGGTCAAATTCGATTTCCAGCTGGAGCCGGATTAGGCCATCAACGCCCAGTCCCGCCGCCACTAACAAGAGACTGATCGCCAGCGACAGGCGTCGACGAAGGCGCCGTGCAAGCGAGTCGGGAGCAGGCGAGTTAGTCAATGTAGTAACCGAAGCCACGTCGCGTCTTGACCAAATCGGGCTCACCGACCGCGCGCAATTTTCGGCGCAGCGCGCTCACATGCGCTTCGATCGCGTTACGCGTAACCGCGGAATCAGCGGCATAGAGGTGATCTTCGAGACTGGCGAAGGAGACCACCCGCCCGCGCCGGAGCGCGAGTAATTCAAGGAGCGAAATTTCATTGGGGGTCAACGGGAGTGACTGCCCGTGAAATTGGGCGCTGTGCAGCGCCGTGTTGAGTTGAACTTCGCCTAGTTGGATGACCGGATTGCGTTGCTCAAAGCGGCGGCGCACCAACGCCTGCAAACGCGCGCTGAGTTCATCGAAAGCGAATGGCTTGATGAGGTAATCGTCGGCGCCGAGTTCCAGGCCACGCACGCGATCTGCGACTTGATCGCGTGCTGAGAGGATCAACACCGGGCAATTGCGGCCAGCGTCGCGTAACTGGCGCAACACGCTAAGGCCATCCATTACGGGCAACATCAAATCCAGCACCACAACGTCGTACTCGATGGCCAGCGCGTGCGCGAGGCCGACGCCGCCATCGGCCGCTTCATCGACTGCGAAGCCGCTGCGGCTTAGGCCCTCGCGGAGCGATTTACGCAGGCGCGTTGAATCTTCTACTAGGAGCAATCTCATATCGCAAAAAATCCCGTAATAGAACGCGACAAGTATGGGCGAATAATCTGAGGATGGTCTGAAGAAGTGGGTCACCTGGTAAGGGGTACGCTTCGGCAATTGCGTTAACGCACACACTCGTGACGAGGGACAACGGAAATTTATAGGGCGGATGAGCCCGTAGGGCGTCATCCGCCGACAAGCGTCGGATTACGCTAACGCTTATCCGACCTATGGGCTAGCAGCCGGTCAGACTTAGGGAATCGCCGTAGCGGATTCCTTCTAAGTCCGACAGGCTGCTAGGTTCTCGGCGTGACCGGCGGCCGCGTGAGGCTCGTCATGGCCGCTGCTGCAGTCGTGGTGACCGGATGCTCTGCGTGATCGGATTTTAGTTCCAGCGTGTGCCCGTCTGGATCCAGCACGTACACCGAGGTACCGAAACCGGTCGCGCCATAAAGTTCGACTGGCCCGAATGTGATGGTGACCTGTTGCGCGCGGAGATATTCGACCACCTGGCTGAAATCGCCGCGTAGCAGCACGCAGACGTGATCAACCCCACGCGCCGCGCCCGCGGCAAGCGCGGTGCCGACGGGCAATACCTGTAAGTCGATCAGGTGTCGGCCACAGCGCACTTGGTAGATCTGAACATCTTCGATAATGCGCTCCAGCGCCATGCCGAGAATCCGGGTATAAAAATCGAGGCTGCGTACTGGGTCAGTGATTCTAAGCACCACATGATCGAGTCCGTGATAGACGAGCGGGCAGGTTTGGGTCATGGGGGCAGGCTGCGTTGGGAACTGTCGGCTATGGTGGGCATGGCGATTCGCCGGGTCAATCCGTGGGGTGGGAATTGACCGCTGCAGAGCAGGGCGACACACTCGGCAGCACCTTTAGCCTGTGTGCCTCAATGATCGAATCTTCGGCTTCCCAACCACGGCTGGTGTTGCAGGTGCTGCATCATCTCCAGATCGGTGGCATGGAAAATGGCCTGGTGAATCTGATCAACCACCTACCGCCCACGCGTTACCGTCACGCGATTGTGTGCATTGAAGACTACACGGAATTTCGTGCGCGAATCACCCGCCCCGAAGTCCCGTTGCATGCACTGCATCGCGCGCGCCACGGCGTGTGGCGCCTCCGCGCGGCACTGTATCGATTGTGCCGCGAAATGCGCCCGGCGCTGGTCCATACCCGCAATCAATCAGGGTTGGACGCCTTGCTCCCGGCGCGCCTGGCCGGGGTGCCCTGTGTGCACAGCGAGCACGGCTGGGATGTGGACAATCTGGATGGGCGACAGTGGAAACCGTTGCTGTTGCGGCGCCTGCACCGGCCGCTGGTAGCCGAGTACATCACTGTTTCAAAACACCTTCAGCGGTTCCTGGTGGAGGTCGTCGGTGCGCAGGCGTCGCGCGTCACTCAGATATATAACGGAGTTGATACTGCGCGCTTCCTGCCGCCAGTGACGAAGTCGCGGCAAGTGCTGCCAGAAGGATTTCGCGCTCAGGCGCTCGTTCTGATCGGTACCGTCGGACGCATTCAGGCAGTGAAGGATCAGGCGACACTGCTGCACGCCTTCGCCCGCCTGACCGACGCTGAGTCCCCAGCGCGGCTGGTGGTGGTGGGCGATGGCCCGTTGCTGGCTGACCTCAAACATCTCGCGGGTTCGCTCGGGATTGCGGAACGCACGGCGTTTCTGGGAGCCAGCGATCAGATCCCTGAAATCCTGCGGGCGCTGGATCTGTTTGTGTTGCCCTCACTCAACGAAGGGATCTCGAACACGATCCTGGAAGCCCTGGCGAGCGGACTGCCGGTGGTGGCGAGTGCGGTGGGTGGAAATATGGAGTTGGTGGAGGAGGACGTGAATGGGCGACTGTTCGCGCCGGCTGATGTCGCGGCGCTCGCGACGATTCTCCGTGAGTATGTAGCCGCCCCTGCGCTGCGCGAGACACACGGCCTGGCTGCGCGACGGCTTGCCCTTGATCGCTTCAGCCTTGCGGCGATGGTTGAAGGTTATGCGGCGGTGTATGACCGGGTGCTGGCGGGCGCGCCGACGAGCGAGTCCGGATAAGCGTTGCACGCTGTCCGGGCTGACGGGCGGAAGGTCAGCGCGAATTTTCAAGGCCGTCCTCCCGCGCGCAGACCCGGGATCCCTGGGCGCAAAAAAATCGATTAGCGATCTCGACTCACCACAAACCGTCCCACCGCCCGCCCTAACAAAGCCGGATCCAACCGGGCGTCCCCATAGCGCAGGGCCGTGTAGAGTTTGGTGATGTATTCGATCTTCGCCGCAAGGTCAGGGCGAGCGGCCGACACGCGCAGCGCATAATCGCGCGGCCCCTCCGTTGGCGCGCGCGGATAACCGCGGCGCGCGAGCTTGGCGCAGAAGCGGGCGTAACTGCGGATGATCGGATCACCCGCCTGGACGCTGCGTAAGGTAAGCAACGCCAGCAGGGCCATCACCAGCGCGAGACTTGCCGTGAGTAACAAAATCATGTCACCAGCATCGGCATCATCGAAGCCGAGTTCAGCGAAGAACTCGAGTTGGCGTTGTGGCGAATAACCCAGTACCCATTGCGACCATTGATAGTTCATGGCCTCCCACAGCGCGGCGACGCTACGGAACGCCTTCAGCGCGGCCGCATTGCGGTCGATCAGCGCCAGCGGCGAACGTTCACCGGCGATTGAGTTAATCCCAAGCGAGAGCCGCGCAGGCGCGACCACCGAGGTGGGATCGACTCTCACCCAGCCTTGTGCCGGGAGAAAGACTTCGGCCCACGCATGCGCATCGCGCTGACGAATGATCAGGTAATCGCTGACATTATTGAATTCGCCGCCCTGATAACCGGTGACCACGCGCGCCGGAATACCGGCCGCGCGCATCAACACCACGAAGCTCGCCGCATAGTGTTCGCAAAAGCCGGCTTTGGTTTCGAACAGAAACTGATCCACTGCATCGCCAGGTAACGCCGGCGGCAACAGGGTGTAGACGAAATGCCCGCGGCGGAAAAACTCGAGCGCGCGCTGCACGCGCGCGGCCGGATCGCGCTGCGCGGCCTGCCACTCACGGCCGAGTGCTGCAGCGCGTGGATGGTGGCCTGCGGGCAAGGCGAGCGCGGCCCGGCGCTCGGCCGTGGTGATTTCTCGCAGCTGGTAGTGGGTGGCGGATTCGAGCGTGTAGCGCAGGCGCTGTTTCACGGCAGCGCGCGCATAGAGCGTCTGATCGGCACCAGCGACGGCCGTGCGGTCGCTCTGCGTCACCGCGTCGAGGCCGAGTAACCAGCGCTCACCTGTTGGTTCGAGCAGGACGGAGTAGCGATAGACCGGACCTTGTTTGATTACCGCGTGGGGCTCGCCCTCACCCACTTGACGAGTGCGCCAGGTTCGACCGTCGGTGTCCCACAGCACGGGGCCGCGCCAGTAACGCTCGGCCGCACGCGGCAATTGCGCGTCGAATTTAACCCGGAACGCGATCTCGTCCGAAACGCCGAGCGAAGTGATCTGACCAATCGTCATGCTGTCGCTGAGACCGGTGACCGCACTGAAGGCGTCTTGCGGTAATCCCCACAGCGGTCCTGGCAGGCGCGGAAACAACACAAAGGCGATCGCCATGATCGGCAGCGCCTGGACCACCATGCGCAGCGCCAGGCTTAAACAGGCGCGCGCAGGATAGCTCTGCACTGGTGTGTTGAAGCGAATGAGTCCTGCCGTCACTAGAATCACCACGAGCAACATGTATAGCGCAGTTGGGACCGTCTGTGAATAAAAGAAGTTGGTTACGACCAGAAAATAGGTGAGAAAACTCATCACATAAAAATCGCGGGCGCGTTCCATTTCGAGAAACTTTAGACCGAGCAATGCAGCGAGTAGCGCCACCCCCGCATCGCGTCCGATTTGGCCCCGATAGGCGATATAAATGGCGCCGAAGGCAATGATCGCGAGGAGCTGTTTGAGCGACCACAACGCGCGATGTCGGCGGTCCGGCAAGGGGAGATAACCATACGCCGCCAACATGCGCCACGCGGCCAGTGCGCCTGCACTCAGTAAAATTCCGAGCGCGAGCCGGCTCGCATGCGGCGCGAGGGCTAAGCCGAGACCGGCGAGACACCACCACAAATGTGCCGCTTCTAACCTCATTGATAAAGCGCTAGCGCCTGCAACACCTGGGCACGTTGCGCTGCCCCGCGTCCCGGCGGCACTTGCTGCCCCGGCAGATCGAGCGCGTAGCGCAGCCCGGCCTGTTCCGCGTGCAACACCCACTTTGTTAGCTGCGCCAGCCGCGCTTCGGGATCCGGCAGCGCGCTGACCTGTGACCAGCGCAGCCACAGGTCATCCTCCGCGCCGCCTCTGAACTGCTTCACCAGCAGCTCATCCTGGCGTGCGAGTGACGGCCAATGAATCGCGCGTCGCGCGTCGCCTGCGCGATAAGGGTGCAGGCCAAAGAAGTCTTCAACACCCGCCTGTAGACCTTGCTGGTGTGCGCCGTTGCCTAGGGGCGCCTGCGGCAAGGGCAAGGACCCCTGCGGTGCGGGATACACCAGCGTTCGTGCGTCCGTCGCGAAATAGGCCCAGGCGCGCAGAATGCCGAGAGGGAACGCGCTTGCGATACGCAGCCTGCCGAGCACCAGAGGTCCGCGGCGAGTCGTTGGCACCCGCAAGACCAGCGTGGAATCTCCTTCGAGCACGGGACTGGTGGTGCTGGTCTCCACTACCGCGCGGCGCCACCAGTGATGATTGCTGGGCGCGAGACGGCTCAAGGTCATGCCGTAGCGAGCACGCGGCGGCGTGCTCGTGAGCTGCACGGCGAACTCGGCTGGCTTGCCGGCAAATACCGGTTCGACGCGGATAGTGCGCAGGGCGAGTCCGGCCAGGTTGTAATAGGTGTGCAGCATCGCGACCAGTAAAAGTCCCCCCAACAGGAAACAGAGCAGGTAGGCGAGCGCGTTGTCGTAGTTGATCGCACCCAGCAAGATCACGAGCAGCAAGCCGCCGAGGCTGACGCCGTGGCGGGTGGGTAGGATGAAAATCCGGCGCCGGTTAAGCGGGACTGCGGCCAAACTCAGCGCCGATAGCGACATCCTCCGAGCAGAATCCGATGGCAGCTGCGGCTAAGGGATGGGGACTGCTGCCAGGAGTTTGGCGGTGAGCGTCGCAAGCGGTGTGCCGGTCTCGCGCGCACTCAGACGATGACCGATCACGCTCGGCAAAATTGCCTGCAAATCCTCGGGCAGGCAATGCGTGCGACCCTCCACCAGCGCCCATGCGCGGGCCGCGCGCAATAGCGCGAGCCCGGCGCGCGGCGATAAGCCATGGAGAAAATCCGCCGCGCGACGTGACTGCGTGAGCAGCACCTGCAGATAATCCAGCAGCGGATCGGATACATGGACGGCATCGACGTCGCGCTGCAATTGGCAGAAAGTTTCGGCGTTGAGCACCGGCTGCAGCTTGCTCAGGAGCTCGCGGCGATCCTGACCGCGCAGTAAAGCGCGCTCGGCGCTCGCCGCGGGATAGCCCAGCGACAGACGCATGAGAAAGCGATCAAGCTGAGATTCGGGAAGTGGATAAGTGCCGATCTGTTCCTGCGGATTTTGCGTCGCAATCACGAAGAAGGGCGCGGGTAATGGATGGGTGACGCCTTCCAAGGTCACCTGTCCCTCGGCCATGGCCTCGAGCAACGCGCTCTGCGCACGCGGCGTGGCGCGGTTGATTTCGTCCGCCAGCAGCACCTGGGTGAAGATCGGTCCGCGCTGCAATTCGAAAGACTCGCTCACGCGGTGATAAACCGATACGCCCAGGATGTCTGCCGGCAGCATGTCGCTGGTGAACTGCAGGCGCTGAAAAGCGAGTCCTGACAGCCGTGCCAGCGTTTGCGCCAGGGTGGTTTTGCCAACCCCGGGCAAATCTTCCAACAGTAAATGACCGCCAGCGACGAGACAGGTCACGGCCAATTTGAGCACCTCGGCTTTGCCCAGGATGACTTCACTCGCCGCGCCAATCAACGCATTTAACGCCTGGTGCGCAGTCGCATTTGGACGGGGTTTGAGGGAGCTAATGGTCACGGGTTGGTACTCCATTTGAAAGTCTGTCGGCTGACCGTTAAGAACAATCGGTTCCCGCCGCTATCCACTACGCTCGGTTGCACGTCCACAACTTATGCCGGTACACGATACGCCTAGGCGGCGCAGGCGGCTAATGATGGACCTCACATCGGGCGCACAACCGCCCAAGGTGCAACGAGCACTCGGGTGTTATCGGCAGGCGCAGGAGCTTGCAATAGCTGCGGAGGCTACGCGTGGAAAAATATGATCTGATTGTGCTGGGCAGTGGTCCGGCCGGACAGCGCGGCGCGATTCAAGCGGCCAAACTTGGGCGCTCAGTGCTGCTGATCGAACAGATGTTCCAGATTGGCGGGTCCTGTCTGCACAGCGGCACGATCCCGAGCAAGACGCTCCGCGAGACGGTGCTTTATTTAACCGGGTGGCGACAGCGCGGATTCTATGGCCGCAGTTATCGCGTGAAGGAACACATCACGGCCGGCGATCTAATGCAGCGCCTGGAAGTGACCATTCGCCACGAGATCGAAGTTCTGCAGCACAAGCTTCATCGCAACTATGTGACCACGGTAGCAGGCAAGGCGAGCTTCGAAGGACCACACGAGATCCGTATTGAGACCGACGACGACACGGCCAAGACTGTGTATGGCGAGAAAATTCTGATTGCTACCGGCTCACGCCCAGTGCGTCCGGCCAACATTCCATTCGATGGCGAGAATGTG
>JANOVQ010000448.1:0-7093 GCA_031417495.1 Pseudomonadota bacterium
CCGGCGCGAGGTCCACTGTTTTTTCATCGGTTTGAACCGAACAGTTCCCGACATAACAGGCGACGATCAAGCCCTCTTCAGGGGCACCTGAACTCGCCGGCGGGGCCAGTTCGGCGGCCGGCACATTGGCCTCGGCAGGAATATCGAACGGGATGGGCAGATCTGGCATTGCGACCCCAGGCAGGCCGGGGCCGCCAAACATCAGCACGCCCTGGTCCGGGGTAATCGTCGGGCCGTCGTCGGCCACGATGGCGCCTGCGATCACGCGCGAGAAGAGTTGTTGATTCTCAATGGCGAGATCATATTCGGTGCCGCGGATGCCGATGGTGGCAACGGCCGTGCGCATTTGATAGGCGCGCGGACCGTAATGCCCAATCGCGCCACTGACCGCGCGCAGACCACCGCGCAGCAGGGCAAAGATACCGCGCCCAGCTTCGGGTTTGGCTTCCTCGAAGGTGAGCTGTTCCACCCGGAACTCAGTATTCGGCATCAAGGTCACGCGACTCTTATCCTTGAAAGTGAGTACCGCAAAGGACCCGGCAGCCGTCACTAAGGTGTCCCCGCTGTACACCGGCGCGCCCGCTTTCAAGGTACGTGCGCGATCACCATTGCCGGTGCGTGCGGTCACGTCCCCTTTGATAAAGCCCGCACGGCCAGCGGGTTGCGCGCGGGATTGCGCCTCCAGCGCGCAATCCGGTCCACACAGACGGGCATCGAATTCGGTGCCGCGAATGCCGATGGTCGCCACTGCAGTCCGCAGGCGCACCGCATTCGGATTTTGTTTGCTCAAGAAGCCGGTGACGGCACGCAAGCCGCCCTGGAACAGACGGTACACGGCGTGCGCGTCCGCTTTTTCGAGGCTGAACTCTTCGACCTGAAATTTAGTTTGCGGGCGCAAGGTCACGCGGGTGCCATCGTCAAGCTTGAGCAAGGCGATACTGCGCGGGCCGGTGGCAATCACATCGCCTTCGAAGAGCGCTGAGCCGAGCCCAAGAATGCGCCCAGGGGCACCCCCACCCTGCGCGGTCGCGATGCCGCGGGCGATGATGACCTCACCAGCCCGCGTCGCTGCCAAGGTAGTGCTGTCAGCGGCCAGCAGCGCCAACCCGAGCAAGGCGCCGAGGCTGACTAATAACGGACTTGAAGGTTGACGTGCCATTTTGAAGTGCCTCGATCCGCTGCCTCGCCATCTGCAGTGGCGATTGGTTGTCCATAGTCAACTGAAAGCGCCAGATATTCGCGCCAATTCCAGCGCGCGCCGACCCCGATACTGGAGATGGTGTCGGAGCCGCGTTGCCGCGCGGCCGGCCGCTCCAATTTCTTGTGCCCGGCGTCCAGGAAGCCTAAGAAGCGCACGCCGCCCAATTGCAGCACAGGCGGCGTCCAAATTTCCAGATTGGCGACCAGACCGCTGTCCCCTGCGACAGTGCGTTCATCAAAACCACGAATGGAGCGCTCGCCGCCAAAACCGAATTGTTCGCCGGGAATCAGCGGATCCTTCGCGTATTGCCCGTTGAGACGGAACACGCCCAGGAAATCGCGCGGCAGGCGCTGGGTGGCCAAGGTGCCGAAGCGCACCACTTTCCAATTCGAGTCGGCGACCCGGCGCACGGCGGCATAATCCGCATCGTTGTTGTGTCCACCAAAGCTCAGGTTCTGCGTCACATCGACATAAAAATCGAAACTGGTCGTGTCCCAGTTATACGCGCCGTCGTAACGCAGCGTAAAGGGACGACTACGCACTACCGTGCTGATGCCGAGAATCTGCAGGCCGGTTAACGCATTCGAAATCGCGGTATCGAAATTGCGATCCTGCAGCCCTGCCGTGAAGCTGTGCTTGTAGCGTCCCACGGGGATCAGTGAGCGCTTGAAGCTAACACCGATGAATTCGCCTGAGCCACTCACATCAAAGAAATTTTGAACGTTCCCGACATCCACATCCGATCTCACATAGAACCCGGATAACCAACCCGAGAGCCAGTACACGGGAATTTGGTAGAACGCGCCGAACTGGAAGACATCGTCGGCATTGTCGGGGGAGGTCGTGATGGCAGTGGTGAGGATATCGTCGTGCCCACTGAGGTCGCTGTACAAACCACCGAACTGCAGCCGCGTGCGGCCCGTTTCCCTGGTGCCGATGTTGTTGAGGTTAGCGAAGATATTCCACGGCCGCTCGTCTTTCACTTTCACGATGGCATCGAGCGTATCCGGCTGCTCTGCGCTATCGCGAAACGTCACTTTAAGTTTTTTGTGAGGATGTTGATTCGCCACCGCCAACGAGCGCGACACTTCGCGCAGGTTCGGTGCACCACCACCAACAACCTTGGGCAGACTGGTGCGGATGTTTGCGGTGGAGAAATGTTCATTGCCGGTGATTTTCACGTCGCCAACGGCGAAGGTCGTGACATTAAGCACCACAATCCCGCTGGCGAGTTCCTGCGGGGGCAGCGATACGCGGTGAAAGTTGAAGCCGCCAGCGGCGAAGGCCGCTTCTAGGCCATCCTTTGCGGCGAGCAACCCCTCAATGCCTGCATAGTCACCCAGGAATGGCGCGAGCGCGGCCTCAGTGGTTGCCGCGTCCAACGGATTGTCGCCAGAGACTTCGAAGCGCTCAACCTTGAAAGTGAGCACGGGTGGTGCTTGTGCGAAGGTGGATCCACCGCACAGCACCAGAAAAACCAATAAACAAAGTCGCCCCACGTTTGCCCTCCCAGGAACCCACTTAGGGGTCGCCCCTGATGATCTTATTGCGCACATCATAAGTTAATGGGTCGAACGAGGAAAGGCTTAAAGGTCTCTGAGTGAAAGGAAATTTTCGTGTCTCAGATTCTCGATCCGGCGAGATCCTTCTGCCCCCACGTGGCACCCTGGCGTGGGGCATAAATAGGCGTCACCCAGGGCCCCGCCTCGTGCGCTGCCCAGTAACGCTGCCGCAGGCGCCGGGTCACCGGGCCGGGTTTGCCGTCGCCAATGGAATGCCCGTCCACCTCGACCACCGGCATCACCCCGCCCGCCGTGCTGGTCATGAACACTTCATCAGCGCCGCGGAGGGTTGCGGCGTCGAAGCGGGTCAAACGGGTCGGGATCCGCTCCTCCTCTGCCAGCTCAAGGACGGTCTGGCGCGTGATGCCGTGGAGTACCCCCGCTCCGGGTGTGAGCAACATCCCCTTGGTATAGATAAACAAATTGAACCCCGGCCCCTCGGTTAGGTTGCCGTTGGTATCAAGCAGCACTGCGCTATGCGCCTCGCGTTCGTAGGCTTCGAACTGCGCACGCACAAAATCCCCCCATTGGAAGTTTTTCACGGTGGGATCTGTCGCGCGCGACGCTACTCTTTCCACCCGCGCCGCAATCGCGAGCGAAATACCAGTCTCCTGCTGGGCAGGCTGCGCGATCCAGACATAGGGAATGGCGAAGGCGTAAAACCGGTTGGCCACTTGGCGCGGATCCCGTTCACCGGGCGAGGGCACGCCGCGCGTACAGATCATCTCGACATACGCCTCCTGCAATTCCGCGCGGCGCACACACTCGGCGAGGACTGCGGGTATTTCTCCAAAGCTCATGGGTGGCGTGAGCGCCAGGCACAGACAGCTGCGTTCAAAGCGCGCCAGATGTTCGGCGAGCCGAAAAAACTTGCCGTGCCAGACCGCCACTACATCGTAGGTGCAGTCGGAGCGCGTGAAGCCCATGTCGGTGATCGGAATTCGCGCCTCGCCAATCGGCACAAACTGTCCTTCGATCCAGGCGCAGCCAGCTGCGTAAGGATTGCTCATTTCGATTCGTCCATGCTGCGAGTCCCCATTGTGCCGCGCTTTGCTTGACACGTCGCTAGGCCCCGCATAGGTTCGAGCGCAGATTCCTGACCATCAATTTGCGAGGACACTCAGATGAATTTTCTGTTCAACGACGAACAGCGCGCGATCCGCGATGCGATCCAAAAGCTCTGCGCCAATTTCAGCGCCGAATACTGGTTGGCGTGCGACAACGAAGGTCGTTTTCCGCAAGAGTTCGTTGACGCTATTGTCGATGCCGGTTGGCTCGGGATCGCGATGCCTGAAGCCTATGGCGGCGCCGGGCTCGGGATTACGGAAGCGACCATCGTACTGCAGACCATCTCGGAATCCGGCGCGGGCTTGAGTGGTTGTTCGGCCATCCACTTGAATATCTTCGGGCTGAATCCGGTGGTGGTATTTGGCAGCGAAGAGCAGAAGCAACGGATGCTGCCACCGCTGCTGAGAGGCGAGGAAAGCGCCTGTTTTGGGGTCACCGAGCCGAATGCCGGTCTCGATACGACCCAACTCGATTGCCGCGCTGACCGCACCGCAACCGGCTATGTGATACACGGACAGAAGCATTGGACCTCGGGCGCGCAACGCGCGAAGAAAGTGTTGCTGCTGGCACGCACCACCCCCAAAGATCAGGTTAAACGGAAAACCGAGGGACTGAGCCTCTTCTATACCGATCTCGATCGGCGTTATGTCGAAGTGCGCGAGATCGCGAAGATGGGGCGCAAGGCGGTGGATTCGAACGCGGTGTTCTATGACGGCCTGCCGGTCCCGCAGGAAGATCTGATCGGGGAGGAGGGCAAAGGGTTTCATTACATCCTGCATGGCTTGAATCCCGAGCGCATTCTGATCGCCGCGGAAGCCGTCGGGCTGGGGCGCGCGGCCTTGAACCGCGCCGTGAACTACGCTAAAGAACGGGTGGTCTTCGGGCGCCCCATCGGGCAGAACCAGGGCATCGCCCACCCGCTCGCGAAATGTTGGACGGAACTCGAGGCTGCGGAATTACTGGCCTACAAGGCGGCCTTCCTCTACGACGCCAAGATGGAATGCGGCGCGCAGGCCAACGCCGCGAAATATCTGTGCGCAGAAGCGGGCTTTCATGCCTGTGAAACCGCCGTGCTCACCCACGGCGGCATGGGTTACGCCAAGGAATACCACGTTGAACGCTACCTGCGGGAAGTGATGATCCCGCGCATCGCACCGGTCAGTCGCGAGATGATCCTGAATTTTATCGCGGAGAAGGTGCTCGGGCTGCCGCGCTCGTTTTGAGGGGTTGCCGTCATCCCGGAAAGCGCGCAGCGCTTATAGACGTCACCCCGGAATTTGCGCAGCAAATATCCGGGGCGGGATCCATCCTGAACATCCAATGGATCTCCTGCGAAAAACCTGACTACACTTAGGCGTCGACGGGAAAACATGATCAGCACAACAAACGGTCTCAAGCGGGAGGGTCGAATCCATGGCTACCAAAGTCGCGGCGGAAGTCGCAAAAATCATCAAGGCGAATAACAAGATTCTCGGCGCCGAAGTGGCGGCCGGCAACGCCGCCGCGGTGGCGAAGATGTACGCCAAGGGCGCCAAACTCATGCCGCCGAATGCCGGCATCCTGAAAGGCAAGGATATTGGCGCATTCTGGCAAGGCGCGCTCGCAATGGGTATCGCCGGCGCCAAATTGAAAACCCAGGAGGTCGAAGTCGCGGGCGGAACCGCGATCGAAGTCGGGACCTATGTGCTGTCCGGCGCGAACGGCGTGGCCTTGGACGAAGGCAAATATTTGGTGGTGTGGAAGAAGGATGGCAAAGCCTGGAAGCTGTATCGCGATATCTTCAATACCAGTCGGCCCGCGAGTTAACCCGGAGTCGTTAAAAGAAGTCTGGCCCGCCAGCACCACCGCGCCGTCGTTGCGAGCGAAGCGCGGCAGCCCCGTGGATAAATCGCGCGCGGCGCCGCCTCATTTCACGGGCATCTGCGCCTTTTCCTGCGCCTTGCGTTGCTCCGCTTTGGCCGCTTCCTTGGCTTTGCGATCATCGCCGAACCAGCGGTATTTGAGATTCCCAATCAAGCCTGAAATAGGCCGCAGGATCGATCCCTGCAAGGTCCCGTCGCCAGCCTTCTGCACGATTTCCTCAAAGTTGGATTGCGGCTCGTCCGCAGTGCCCCAAATCCGAAACTCCGGTCCACGCCAATAGCCAAATGCATTCTGCGACTCCTGCATCAGATCCATGCTGTAGAGGATCGCGGCGCCGCGACCGAGCATATCGAGATTCGCGTTTAATTCGAGCGGACTGTCGAGAATGTCGTGTCCCGCGACATATTTGATGCCACCGGTCGCAGTCAACGCGATGGTGGGGCTCAGCACCAGAAACTGCTCCACATTGACATTGCGTGAAGCATCGCGCACAAGATGGATATCGATGGTGTCGTAGTCGATTTCCGCTATGTAGTTCACCAGACGTGTGACGGCACCTGCGCCAAAGCCACCGGTCGGCACATAGGACAGCACTTCGCCGACGATGCCCAACACATCAGATGCGCCGAGCAGCAGCCCACTGTCCGGAGGTAACGGTCGAAATAGGCCTTCACGACTTTGCATTTTGATATCGAACAAAACACGGTTGCGCAGCTGCGAGAAATTCGGGAACTGTCCGAAGGCTTTGAAATCAACGCCGAACAAACCTTCAACCCGCGATTGCTCATTGGGAATTAGCGCAGTGAAGAATTCATTGAGATTGAAATCGACTATCTTGCCTGCCAGCTGCAGCGCGTACGGATCGGGGGTGTCTGCCTTGAAGTTGGTCACCCCATCGAACGTAATCGCGCTGTCATGGAAACGCCCTTTGATCCGATTTAAGGCCAGTTTGCGCCGCCGTAAATCGAGTTCGCCGCCGACCTCGGTGAACGCGAGGTAATCTGAATAAAAGAGTTTGTCGATATTGAGATCGATAACGACGGCATACGGAATTAATTTCCACGCCGCTTTTTCATCGGGGGTATTGTTGAGCGCGATTTTGACCCGCTTGGTTTTACCGGCCACCTCGACGACCGCAACGCGCGACGGGCTGATCGCGGCGAGTGAAGCCAGGATGTCATTCAGGTAGAACACGTTGCTCTTAATCGCGAGACGTAACACGCGCGGTTCGTCCGGTTGAGGGGCGTAGTGCCCGCTGACGGTGGCATTGGTCAGCCCCGATTTCCCGCGGCCCACCAAGGGTGCGGTGAAATCAAAACCCCCACCATCAGCCGCCAGCTCGCCAATCATTGGGAGTTCGAAAGTCTGGATGGCTAAGGGCTGGCTCGCCGCGAGCTGA
>JANOVQ010000449.1:0-9373 GCA_031417495.1 Pseudomonadota bacterium
GCCACAGCGCCGGCAGATAAATCACTTCGTAGCGCCTAGCGTCGAGGAGCTCGGCGGTCGGGGCCAAGGCGATGCCGGCCTGGGTCGCTATGGTCTGTCCGGAATGCGCAGGCAGGAGAGCGACCTGCAAGTCCTCTGGGACCTGGCTGCGTCCAGCCGCCGTGCCAGCAGCAGCCCGCCACATTTCGATCGGCAGCATCGCGCTCGCCGCCAACATCTGATCAGCCAACACAATCGCCAAGCGCATAGGCACCCCTTTGTGCACCACAAGCTAACGGATTTGGCGTGTATCACCAAGTCTTTGGCGGATATCCCTCCTTTTTTTGGAATCGCACCGTCTAGAATGCTTGACCTCGGGCCGCGCCAAGCGCCCATTACTGAATTTTGGAGTGTGCATGACGCGCTTGCCTGTGATCGTCGGCTTTGGTGGGATCGGTGCCGCTGGCCGCTCCTCCTTCCACCATGCCTACCGCCGGACCGTCCTGGACAGCCTACCCCCCGCACAACAGGCCCAAACCCTGCACGCATTGGCCGCCATGATGGGGCTCGTAAAATTTCACGAAGGCGCCTATGTCACCCGCGAAGGCGCACCAATCGCGGTGGCCGACATCGCGCCACGCTTCGCATCCTACATCCGCGAACACACCTTGATTCGCCGCCTCGAACCGCAATATTTCGACGGCGACCAGATGTCAGTGCAAATGAATTTTGAAATCGGACCGAACGCCGGTACCCCCGTCGTGTTCGCCACCCGCAGCGACGAACTTCCCGTGCCGCTGCCCGCTGGTTGGCGAGTGATCAGTCAGGGCGCTGGGCTCACGCACATAGAAATCAGCCAACCCACTGACTTCCGAATCGAATCGCATCGCAAAATAGCAGTGCAGTCCGCCGGTCAATTACCGACTGGCTTTGATCCCACCAAACTCTATCCCTCGCGGTTTCATCCGCGTGGACTGGTCATGACGATCATCGCCGCCTCCGACGCCGTGCGCTCGGTCGGCATCGACTGGCAGCAGATCATGTCTTTTCTGCGACCGGATGAAGTTTCTGTTTATGCCTCGAGCGCGATGGCGCAACTCGATCAACACGGCACCGGCGGCATGCTGCAGGCGCGCCTACGCGGCGGACGCGTGAGTTCCAAGCAATTGCCGCTTGGCTTGAACACCATGCCGGCGGATTTCGTGAACGCCTATGTGCTTGGCAGTGTGGGTTGTACCGGTGCCATCGCGGGTGCCTGTGCGAGCTTTCTGTATAACCTGCGTCTCGCCGTCGAGGACATCCAGTCCGGACGCCGCCGACTGGCGGTGGTGGGCAACGCTGAAGCGCCGCTCGTACCGGAAGTGATCGAGGGCTATCACGCGATGAGCGCCCTCGCCACCGACGACCAACTGTGCAAACTCGATGGCACCGCCATTCCCGACTACCGGCGGGCGAGTCGACCCTTCGGCGATAATTGCGGCTTCGTGCTCGGCGAGTCGGCGCAATATTTTGTGTTGTGTGACGACGAGCTCGCGCTGGACCTCGGTGCCGCGATCTACGGCGCCGTGCCCGATGTCTTTGTGAATGCGGACGGCTTCAAGAAATCGATTTCCTCGCCTGGTCCAGGCAACTACATCACGCTCGCCAAGGCAGTCGCGGCCATGCGGAGCCTGCTCGGTGAGCGCGCCGTGCGCGAGCAAAGCTTTGTCCAGGCGCATGGCTCGAGCACCCCGCAGAATCGCGTCACCGAATCCCGAATTTTCGACCAAGTCGCGCGTGCATTCGATATTCACGACTGGCCGGTCACAGCGGTGAAAGCCTTTCTCGGTCATTCGCTGGCCCCTGCCAGCGCAGATCAGCTGGTGAGCACGCTCGGGGTGTTCGCGCACGAACTGTTGCCGGGGATTAAAACCACCTCCGCCATCGCCAGTGACGTCTTTCAAGAGCGCTTGAATATCGTGCTGCAGGATCTACCGCTCAACGGCCGTGCCGAAGTCGCCTTTCTCAACTCCAAAGGCTTCGGCGGCAATAATGCGACCGGCGCCATCGTCTCCCCGCGAATCGCCCACGCGATGCTGCAGAAGCGCTATGGCGCCAAGCGCTTCGCTGATTACGAGCAACGGCGCGAAACCACGCTCGCCGCGGCATCCGCCTATGACGAAGCCTGCTGTCGCGGACCGATGGAACCCATCTACAATTTCGGTACTGCGCTAATCGATGAAGAGAAGATTGAACTCAGCGCGGATTCGTTGCGCCTGCCGGGCGTTAAGAACGCGGTGGATTTACGGTTGCCAAATCGTTATGCGGATATGGTGTAAAAAATGCCTGAACCGCGCGTCCGCCGCGACGCCCAATACTGCTTCGTGTGCGGTCCCGAGAACCCCCACGGGCTGCAGGTCGTATTCCGGCTTGAGAACAGCGTCTGTCGTGGACGTTTCACGCCTGCCACCCATCACGCGGGCTTCGAGACAGTCACTCATGGCGGGATTGTGTTCAGCGTGCTCGATGACGCGATGGCAAATTGGTTCTTCCTGCAGGGCGCGCGCGGCTTCACCGCGAAATGCGATATCCGCTACCGCGAGCCGTTGCCGGTAGGCACCGAGATCGAAATCGAGGCCACGCTCAAATTGCGTAAGCGGCGCCTGGTAGTTCTCACTTCGCGCGCGACGCGCTGTGATAACCAGCACGTGGTAGCTGAGGCCGAGGCGAGCTTCATGCTGGATGACTTCTGCCAACTCGCGGCGTCTGACCAATGAGTGAGGTTCCGCCAACGAACAAACACTGCAGCGTCTGTGGCACGCAGTTCGAATGCGGCGCGCAGCGCGACAGTTGCTGGTGCCAGGATCTGCCATCCTTGGCTGCCGCGAAAATTGTGTCTGCCTTGGATTGTCGTTGTCCGGCCTGTCTGGCTGATGCGCTACGTGCCCCAACCCACGTTCAACTGAATCTCGAAGATCGCTGACAGATGTTTGTGCGCGAGAAGACGCTGCACTTCCACCACTGCGATCCGGCAGGAATCATTTTCTACCCCCAATACTTCGTGCTCTTCCACGAGGTGGTAGAAGAGTGGTTCACGTTAGGCCTCGACTGTCCCTATGGCGAGTACGTCCGGCACCGTCGTCTCGGCGTGCCAGCCGTGAAAACCACCGCCGATTTTTTGCAGCAGGCCTATCTTGGGGACGTGCTGCGTTTTGAACTGCAATGTACGCGGCTCGGCACGAGTTCGCTCGACTACACGGTCACCGTGTGGCGGGCCGAGGAACTTTGTGCGCGTGGCGCTGCGACTTTGGTGCAAATGTCGCTCGAAACCCGTAAATCCGTCCCGTTCGATGACACGTTGCGCGCGCGAATCGCGGCTTATCTGCCGACCTGAGCCAGCCCTCCGCGCGCAGCACGCTGGCCGACTTTCCGCGTCGCGATTTAGTCGTCCCTCAGAACAGCGTTTCGGTCGGCGGAAATGATGAAACCAGTTTGCCGGTTGCAGCTTGGGTGCAGTAAATGCGTTTTTCAGGGACGACTGTTGCGCGCTACTCAGCGGTGGTCTGGATCCCCCAATTTTTCACGCGCTCCTGCACGTCCAGAAAGTCTGCGTCGCGCACCGGCCGATCCCATTTCAGATTCCACGCGAACTGCCCGTCTTGCGGATGGCCGTTCCACACGTCGGTGATGAGTCCTTCTTCAATTTTGAAGATTTCGATCCCGGCGGTGCACAGCCGCTGCCCCTTGCGTGTCGTGCCCAGCGTTTCCCAGGCAGTCGTGACATAGGGACCCGCTGCGACTTCGAGAATGCTGTGAAACACGACATCGGTGAGACCGCGACGATAAAAACGTACTCGCTCGGCAAGCTGCGCGTTCGTTAGAAGTTCAATCTTGCCGGGATAATGACGGCGATACGGATCGGCCACGATCTCCGCCAATTTTTCGACCTCGCCGTGATTCCAGATTTCCATTTGGTAACGCCGCAACACGGTGCTCGGTGCGGCGCGTGGATCGTGCGCCATACAACTCTCTCCTGTTTTCTTGAGGGTGCACCATAACGCGTGCTGCGTGCTGTCGGTAGTCGCTGGTGTCTGCACGTGAGACGCGACGCGGGCGGGTGATTCAGCGACCACTCAGCTCTGAAAGGTGTAAAGTGCCGGGCAGAATTTTCGACTCTGCGAGTTACCCTGAAATACGTCCCGTGATGAGCGCCGCGCGTCCCGCAATCCTGATTCTGCTCGCTGCCGGTGTCGTCGGCCTGGGCGCGCTTTTGGCGGGCTGCAAGGAAGACGAGACGCGACCCCCCGTGCACAGTGAGATCAAGTCCAGCGCACCGCCCGCGCAACCCTCCGCCCAGGCGACCCCGCCGCAGACTGCGCCAAACGCCGCAGCAGCCCCTACCACTTCCAGGTCCACCCCGCCGACGGCGCCTTCGGCGGGTGCGCCGCCTGCCGGCTATCTTCCACCGAGTGAAAACGGCGCCGAGGTGCAGATTACCGAAAGCCCCGTGCCAGCTTCGCGCACCCCGAAATCTGCGACGCAGTCTGCAGCACCTTCCATCCCCGCAACGCGCGCCCCGAGCAGCGGTGGACAGGTGCCGCCGGGCGCTGCGGCAACGGCCAGCGGTGGGCCCGAAAACGGCCTGCCACCGTCGGCAAGATCCCCCAGCGGTGCCGCCTTGAACGCGCCAGCCGACGCCCCAGGTGCGGCGGCGTTGTCCGCCACCGCCGCGCGCACCAGCGGCGAACAGGCCGCTGCCTTGCACCAGGACTTACAGCGCAAATTGCAGGAATTCGATGGCTTGATGCGGAAGGCGCAAGCGAACGCCGCGCGTGAACGTGCCGCACTTGAGCCTGGCGGTGGAAGTCCTGACAGTCATGCGCAAAGGGGCGCCGGTGGCCTGCTGGAAGCGCCACCGGAGGAAGGCGCTGGGGGCGCGGCCAGCGCCGCAAGCGGCCTCGGCAATACCCCAGACCTCAGCGGCGAGACCCGCGGCGCACGCTCAGCGATGCGCGGTCGCAGTGCCGCGAATCTGCCAACCGGTGGGGACGACGACATCGTGTCACGGCAATTACGCGAGGCGGCGGAGCGCGAAGCGGATCCGGTGTTGCGCGATAAGCTGTGGGACGAATATCGCAAATATAAAGGAGGGCTTTAAACGTGAGCGCCACGCACGGCCGGTGGTACGGCGTCCTCTTGATTCTGCTGCCCACCTTGAGCGGCTGCACCAGTCAGGCGACGCGTTACGCCTCACCCAATCGACAAAACGCCCGCCTGGCGCCGCCTACCACCGCCGCCACCACTCCCAACGCACCGACGACCGGCACCGCCACAGTGTTCACTCCGGCGCTACCACTCGATCTTGGCATCGATGTGTTTGACCCTGGCATCGACAAGCTGGATGCCGATCAGCGCATCACCACGCCGAGCGTGCGTCGCGCGGAAGCGCATTACATACCGAAAATTCTGGCCGAGACGCTTACGCGCCGTGGCGTGTGGGGCGTCGTGCGGGTGATCCCGCAAAAGCAGACCGAGATGGATGTGTGGATCGACGGTCGCATCCTGCATTCTGATGGCACTAAGGTCGCGCTGGAAATTAAAGTGACCGACGCCACCGGGCGACCGTGGTACGCGCGCAAATATGAAGAAACGGTCGAGCGCTACGCCTACGACAGCGATCCCACCACCCCCTATCGCGACCCCTTCCAAACGCTGTACGAACGGATCGCAGACGACCTCCAGCGCGAGGCGTCGAGCCAACCCGCGAGCACCTTGCAGGAGGTGCATGCCCTGACCCAACTGCAATTTGGTCAACGCTTCGCGCCAGAACAATTTAGCCAATACCTCAGCGTGGACAGCACGGGCGCCACGCGCGTGCAACGCCTCCCCGCGCTCGACGATCCCGCACTGCTGCGCATGGCCGACTTACGCGCGCGGGATCTGATGTTCGTCGATCGCATTGATGAGTATGTCGGCGACTATGCGCGCGAAATGCAGCCCTCCTACGACCGCTGGCGCCAAGCCAGCCACACTGAAGTCACGGAAATGAAGGAACTCAAAACTTCCGGCGTGCTCCGCAAGATCGGCGGTGCGCTCGCAGTTCTGGGCGGCTTGGCGGCCATGACCGCCAGCAATAATGCGGCGGTGGGCACCGCCGGGATCGCGAGCATGGCCGGCGGTGCCTACCTGTTCAGTACAGGCGTCGAGAAGAGTCGTGAGGCGGTGATTCATGAAGCGGCGCTCGAAGAGCTTGCCGATTCTTTCGGTACCGGGATGAAGCCGCATCATATCGAACTCAGTAACCGCTCGATCACGCTGTCGGGGACTGTCGATGAACAGTACGCGCAATGGCGCGGCTTGCTGGCAGAGATTTATCGCAGTGAGAACGCGCTGCCGAACAGCCTTCCCGACCGCACGAGTGGGCTGCCCGTGATCACCACCGACAAGTCCCCCGCCGCGCCCTGAACGGCGACTCCTGATGCACGAGCCTCTGCCGCGCGACGACTTCAGTGCGCCGCTCATCCCGACGCGCCTCGAATTGCCGCCGATACCAGCGCCCAAATTGGCGCCGCGTTTTGGTCCACTCGCAGCCTTCGGCCTGTTGGGCCTCATGGTGACCGGTGTCCTCACAGTCGTTTTCTGGCTGCCCCGGTGGGTGGCCGCACCTTCACCTGCTGATGCGCCTCATCCATCCCTCGACCTCCCGGCACAAATCGCATTGGTGACCACTGAAACCACGGCGGTGCTCAGCCTACTGCCCGAACCGCCGGAGGCACGCGCGGAGGCCCAGGAAGCACTGGCGTCGCTCCTGCCGCCGCTAGCCGCCTTGCGCGCGCAACGAGTGGCGGTGTGGGGCGCAGACGATCTGCACGCCATTGAAGCGTTAGTCGCGACCGGCGAGGAGGCCTATCGCGAACAGCGCTTCACTAATGCTCGCGAGCATTATGCGCAGGCCGCCGCGAAAATCGCTGCGACAGTCGACCGTGTGCCGTCCGTGATCGCGGCCGCGCTGGATGAGGGCGAACGTGCGCTGCTGAGCCAGGACGCGCGGGCCGCCGCCACTGCTTTCGCGCTGGCGTTGAACCTGGCGCCGGACAATGCCGTCGCCCAACGCGGCGTTGAACGCGCTGAATCCTTTGATCGCGTGATGGCGTTGCTGACTGAAGCCGAGGGTTACGAACGCCTGCAGGATGTCGCGCACGCGACTGAGACCTATCGCGCGGTACTCGCACTCGATCCCGCCGTTGGCGCAGCGCGCCAGGCGCTCGCGAGACTCGAGAAGGCCAAGGCCGACGCGGTGTTTGGCGGGTTAATGTCGCGCGGCTTCGCTGCGTTACAAAACAAGGATTATGCGCAAGCCGAAAGCGCCTTCGAATCTGCGCGCAAGCAGCAACCTCAGGCCAGCGCAGCGACGAACGCGCTGGCCCAAACGCGCGCACGCGCCAGCGCGGCCAAAGTCGAAGGCGCGCTGCGCGCCGCCCACCGCGCCGAGCAGCTGGAACAATGGGGCGAAGCGAGCGCCCAATATCGCGCCGCGCTGGCCGTGGATAAGAGTCTGGAATTAGCGACCTCTGGTGACGCGCGAGCGCGCCAACGCGCCGCGCTGGACACGCGCTTAGGCGCCAGTATGCAACATCCCGAGCGACTGGCCGATGAGGCGGTCTATCGCGAAGCGCAACACGTTGCCACCGAAGCGCAGGCGATCACGCAATCCGGACCCCGGCTCGCGAACCAACTAGCGACGCTTAAGGCGCTCTTAGTGGCTGCGCGCACTGCCGTCCCGGTGACCTTGCACTCAGACAACACCACCGAGGTAACGCTCCTCAAAGCAGGCCAGCTCGGACGCTTTACAGACCACGCACTCACGCTTTTCCCGGGACGTTATACTGCGCTGGGGACCCGCCGCGGGTACCGCGATGCCCGGGTGGAATTCACGGTCGCCGCCGGCACGAGCCCCAGCATCACAGTTCAATGTCAGGAAGCCCTGTCTTTCGGGAGATAAGTGCGCGTGGCACGCGGCGACGACAACACCTCAGCAGCGCGCGACCCCATCCAACCCGCAGCGTTCAAACCCCCGGATGCCTTGACCGGACTGGGGTGGCCGCGCCTGCCGTGGAGCAAGCTCCTGGTGCTTGCCGCTTTGGCGGGCGCGCTTGCGCTGGTGGTGTTTATCTTCAGCGCGCGCGCGGTACAGTTTGTGACCACGCCGGCGGTCGCCGAATTACGGGTTGCGGGTGGTTTCGCGCCACATTTTCGCGAACGCTGGATGCTACTGCCCGGCCAGCGATGGGTTGAGGCCAGCGCGGTGGGATACCGTGAATTGCGCGAGAAGATCAAAATTGGTCGCGCGCCGCATCAGGTGATCGCGTTAAAACTCCGGCCACTACCGGGACAACTCCAAGTTACCCTCAGCGCCGAACGCGCGAGCGACCTCAAAGGCGCCGTCACAATCGACGATCAAACGGTTGGCACCGCCCCTGGCTTGCTCCCCAACATTGAAGCCGGCCCCCATCAAGTCGTGGTGCGCGCGCCGCGCTATCTGGATCACACGAGCGCCGTTGAAATCATCGGCAGGGGGCAAACGCAGCACCTCGCCGTAAATTTGCAGCCGGCATGGGCCGAATTCGCCCTGGCCTCAAAGCCCGCCGGCGCGCGCGTGTTGAGTGACCACGACGAACTCGGCGTGACGCCGCTCAAGGCGGAGTTAATGCAGGGCTCGCGGCAAATTACAGTGCTTATGCCGGGCTTTAAACCTTGGCAGCGCCGCATCGATGTGGTGGCTGGACAAGCCATTGCGATCCTCGATGTGCGGCTGCTCAACGCGGACGGGACATTCAAGGTCACGAGTGTGCCCAGCGGCGCGGCGATCACCCTCGACGGCAAGTTCAAGGGTGAAACGCCGCTCGAGTTTGCCGTCGCGCCCGATATCGAGCACGAAATCGCAGCCCTTAAAACCGGCTATCTGCCGCACCAGGCGCGCCTCGGCGCGGCCTCCGGCGCACAGCGGACAGTCGCCCTTTCGCTCACCCCCGAGCTCGCCGTAATCGAACTCGCGACCACGCCAAATGACGCTGAACTCCTGTTGAACGGTGTGCGCCACGGTCTCGCCACCCAACGCCTCGAACTCCCTACCTACGAACATGAAATCATCGTCCGCAAAGCGGGCTACGCGACCTATCGCACCGTGGTGACGCCGCGTAAGGGAATCGTCAAACGGCTCCAGATTCGCTTAAAGACCGCGGCCGAAATGACGCAGCAGGCTGCGGCCTCCGCGCCACCGAGCGCACTCCCCGGCAGCGCGCCTGAGCCGACTTCCACCCCCTTGGCGCAAGCCAGCAGCGAGGCCCAGCGCAATGCAGAGTTGGTGGCCAAGGTCTTCACACCGCCAGAACTGGCCATGCCACCGGCCTTTGCG
>JANOVQ010000450.1:0-4507 GCA_031417495.1 Pseudomonadota bacterium
GATCTCGTGGCGGAGGTTGAAACGGCCTATTTCAACTTGGTTGGTGCGCAACAGGTGACGGTGATGCGCCAAAAAATTGCGCGCGCCGCCCAAGCGGCGGCAGATCTGGCGCAGCGCTTCTTCGCTGCCGGTAACCTCAACGATCGTGAGTTGGCCCAGGCACAGGCCGCTGCGAGCACTGCGCAACTCAGCGCGCTACAAGCCGGTAGTGAAAGCAACTCAGCACGCCTCACGTTGAACGAGTTGCTGGGGTTTGGGACGAACGTAATCGCCTGGCAAACCGGCGACGCACTCCCGCTACCGCTCGCACGGGAACCCGCCATCCCCGAGTTGCTGACCCTCGCCACGCAGTCACGCCTCGATCTCGCAGCGCTGCAGCGAGAAGTGGCTTTGCTCACCGACAGTTTGCAAACGACCCGGCGCTATCGTTTTGTCGGTGCAGTCGAGATCGGGGTGGAAACCGAGCGCGAAACTGATCGATCGCGGATCACCGGCCCAACCTTGTCGCTGGAATTGCCGATCTTCAATCAAGGCGCGGGCAAAGTCGTGCGGGCTGAGGCACAGGTCGAGCAGGCCGAGAGTGCGTTGCACGCGCTGGAACTCAAGGTGGCGAACGCGGTGATGATCAGCGCAGCGAGAGTCGCCGCGGCGCGCGAGCGCGCCGAACTACTCCGCACCCGCTTGATTCCGCAGCGCGAGGAAGTCGTCAGGCGCACCCAGCAGGAAGTGAGTTTCATGCTGGAAGGTCAGTTCACGCTGCTGCTCGTCAAGCAGCAGGAATACGACGCTTATCAAGCCTATCTGGAAGCCCTGCGGGACTACTGGGTCGCGCGGACGGCACTTACACGCGAGGTAGGCACCAGATTGCCCGAGGCCGCAGCAGTCCTCGGGACGAACATTCAACCTTCGGCGCCCACCGACGCGGCCGCGCCCCCCCTTCATCAGCACGGAGACCTCCCATGATTTCTCGCCGAACCCTGTTGTCTTTGAGCGCACTGGGCGGCCTCGGGAGTGCGCTTGGCCTGAATCGATCCGCCGCGGCTGCGACGACTATCCAAGATTCGCCAGCGCAAACCAAGGTGCGCGCAGAGTTTGTGCCGGTACATACCCTCAACGGCTGGACCTTGCCGGCGAAGTGGCGCGACGGCGCAAAGGAATTTCATCTGGTCGCAGAGGAGGTCGAGCATGAGTTTGCGCCTGGCTGTAAAGCCAAATGCTAGGGCTATAACGGCACCACGCCTGGGCCGACGCTCGAAGCGGTGGAAGGTGATCGCGTGCGGATCTACCTCACCAACCGTCTCGGTGAGCCGACTTCCCTGCACTGGCATGGCTTGTATTTGCCAAGCGGCATGGATGGCGTGAGCGGCTTGTCGCAACCGTCTATTCAGCCCGGGGAAACGTTTGTCTATGAATTCACGTTGAAGCAGCACGGCACGCACATGTACCACCCGCATGCCGACGAGATAGTGCAGATGGCGGTTGGCATGATGGGGATGTTCATCATTCATCCGCGCGCTGGCGAACCGCGTCCAATTGATCGCGACTACTGCTTTCTACTCCACAACTGGGCGCTCCATCCGGGCACCTACCGACCCGATCCCTCGATCATGACCGAGTTCGATCTGTGGACCATGAACAGCAAAGTCTTCCCGGCGATCGCGTCGTTCGTCGCGCGCACCGGTGAAAGGGTCCGCATCCGCATCGGCAACCTGTCGATGCATGAGCACCCGATGCACTTGCATGGGGTGCAGTTTCAGGTGACGGGTGGCGATGGCGGGCGTTGGCCGGAAACCCAATGGCGACGCGAGGTAACCGAACTCGTGGGCGTCGGACAAATGCGCGACATCGAATTCGTCGCGATCGCCGGCGACTGGGCGTTTCATTGTCACAAGTCGCACCACACGATGAATGCGATGGGGCATGGCATTCCTAATGTGATTGGCGTCGATCAGTCTGGGGTGGAGAAGGACATTCGCGCGATGCTCCCGGGCTATATGGCGATGGGACGGAACGGCATGTCGGAGCATAGCGGGCATCTCGCGATGGGGATGTTGGAAGGTCCGCCGAACACACTACCGATGATGACGGGCGAAGGTCCCTTTGGCGCGATCGAGATGGGGGGCATGTTCACCGTCCTGAAAGTTCGCGACGATCTCGTGCGCGGCGACTACCGCGATCCTGGCTGGTATGCCAATCCACCAGGCACGATGGCGCACTGTGTGAGCAGAGACCCCAACTTCGGCGCGCCGGCGAGGCGCGCCACCGCGACAACGACAGCGCCGACACCGGCGTCTGCCATGCCCGAGATGCCGGGCATGGTGCATGGCCATCATCCCGGATAATTCATTCAACAAAAATTGGAGACCTTCATGAATCTCTTGAAAGCCTGTGCTTTGGTGTTGATCGCCGGCCTCCTGGGCGGGAGCTTGTTTTTGTCTTCCGGCGTTTACGATATCGGTGCCGACGCGCCACATTCGCGACCGGTATTCACCTTGATGGAAATGTTTCGGGAACGCGCGATTGCCGCACATGCCAAGGGTATTGTGGTACCGCCGTTGGACGATCCCGCCTTGCTCGCGGAGGGCGCCGAGCACTATGCCGCGATGTGCAGCGGTTGCCACCTAGCCCCCGGGAAAGCCATTTCAGAGCTTCGCGCGGGTCTTTATCCGCAACCCCCCAATTTTTCCGAACACGCACACGCGGATGCAGCCGAGGCATTCTGGGTGATTAAGCACGGCATCAAGATGACGGCGATGCCGGCGTGGGGCACCAGCCACACCGATCAGGCAATTTGGGGATTGGTCGCCTTCCTGCACCAGTTACCTGAGCTCTCGCCGGCACAGTACCAACAACTCACGGGCGCGACTGACGACCACGCGCATCATCATCCTGCCGCGCATGACGGAGACGGAGACGGAGACGGAGACGAGCATGAGCATCGAGATCTCGACGCCGCCCAAGAATCCCCCACTGAGGCAACGCCGCCCAGTCATTGATAACTGAAAATTTGTTTTCTCAGTGCAGACATCATTGACGAAAACCCTTGCAAGAATTGATTTCAATCAACTCTTTGGAGATAGCGACATGACTACAATCCTTCGCGCGCTTTGCGTCATAACCGCACTTCAATTCATGGTCTTTGCGTTACCGGCGGCTCACGCAGGATCTGCGCAAGCGACGGAACCAGATTTTGATGTCGCGACCGCGATCGAATCGGGATCAACTAAGGCAGATCATGAAAAGGTTTCTGCGTATTTCGAACATGAGGCGAGAGACTTCGATGCGAAGGTCGCACAGCATCAAAGGATGTCGAAGGCGTATCAGCATAGTGGCCATCTAAGGGCGTTCGGCACGCGCATGCGCGTACATTGCGACAAGCTCATCAACATTTACCAAGTTGCCGCAACGGAAAACCGTGAAATGGCGAAATCTGATCGGCACTTGGCTGAAAAGGCACCGCAATGAACAACGCTAACGACAGTTCACCGCTGAACACCAAGGGCCATTGGTTCTTGTCACGAGGGTCGCTCGTCGCCTGTGTGGTGCTCGTCACGGCGGGGATCTTATTGGTCACGGGACATGAAGCGCATCTGCTCGGCGCTTTGCCCTATCTATTGCTCCTGGCGTGCCCGCTGATGCACCTTTTTATGCACGGCGGCCATCATGCTCAACATGGCACTCTGCGCAAAAATCACGCTGACCACGATGCGTCAAATCCGCAAGACTCCGAACCCACGGAGAAATCCTGATGGAACATCAAATCACGTCAACTGCTTACGGCCTGTGGGGACTCGTGTTCCTGAATTCGGCGATTTTCATCGCCTTCGCGTTCAGCTTCTTCAAACCCCATACCACGACCGACTGGCGGACATTCGGCGCCTTTTCCGGCTTTATCGTCGCCTTGTTTATCGAAATGTAGGGTCTTCCGGTTTTTGTGTGGGTACTTTTGGAGAGTGAAGCCCCCGAAAGCCTTATGGTGACCACGGATTCTGGGGTTGCAGGCGGCTGAAAAGTTGGCACGATAACCGGATGCCAAAATCAACTATCCGGCGGCGCTTGATTGATGCGTACGCTTTCCCTGGATTTCGTCCTCTTTCTTCGGTGCGCGGCGTCTTTGGCGATCCCCAGGCGCGCGTCGTCACACTCGTCCGGCGCTCAAAAAAACGATCTGCGGAAGTTGCGGAGCGTGTGGTTTCTCGTGGTACGACCGTACCCGACGGCAGGTGATCAGCGCGTGTACCTCGACGTTGAAGTCCGCCGCGTCGCGTGCCGGACCTGTGGCTCGGTGAAGCGTGAGCAGCTCGACTTGCTGGCGGACAACGCGAACTACACGAAGCGATTTGCCTACGCCGTTGGCCGCCGTTGTCGCGGTGCGACGATCAAGGATGTTGCCGAGGAGCTGCACCTGGACTGGGACAGCGTCAAGGAACTGGACAAGCAGTACATGCGCGCTCAACTAGCCAAGGCGGGAACGCCCGGCACCAGGGCCATCGGTATCGACGAGATT
>JANOVQ010000451.1:0-3138 GCA_031417495.1 Pseudomonadota bacterium
TGGGCAAAGCCATCCGCAAAAACTGCCGCCACTGGGACCTCGATCATGCCGCCGATAGGCATCTCCGGATCAAACGGGACACCTTGTGCGGCAAAATCAACCTGCGCCGCGTGTACCAACTCGCGGACCTGCGTCGCTTCGTCAATCTGCGAGAGCATTGGGATCATCATGCGCACCGGACCCAGCGCCGAGACGCGTACGATCGCACGGATCTGCGGCAGGAATAAACCTGGTTCCTTGAGCCCTAACCGCACTGCACGCAGACCCAGCGCTGGATTTGCACCCTTGCCGCGCATGGTGAGAGCTGGATCGACTTGCTTGTCCCCTCCGATATCCAATGTCCGAATGGTCACTGGCAAACCGTTCACTTCCTTCACCAGTTGTCGATAAGCCTCGAAATGCTCTTCTTCGCTCGGCGCTTCGGTTCGATTCATGTACAGAAATTCGGTCCGATAAAGACCGACCCCGCGTGCGCCTACGTCACGCGCGGCCGCAAAATCGCTAGGGAGTTCAACATTCGCCTGCAGGTCTATCGCCAGGCCATCGCGCGTGACGCAGGCGCCGCGTTTGAGCTTATTGAGGGTGGCAGAATACCGCGCGCGCTCATCCTGTCGTCGCCGATAGTGGGTAAGCGTCCGCTGATCCGGTTCGCCAACCACGACCCCTTCGTTGCCATCAATAATCAGCAGTTCACCATCCTGCACAAACCGCCGCGCATGATGCACACCAACGATGCCAGGGATTCCGAGGCTGCGCGCGAGAATAGAAGTATGCGAAGTGGGCCCGCCAAATTCCGTCACGAATCCCACTACGCCATGATGTTGCATAAGCAACGCGTCAGCTGGCGCGAGATCGTCGGCGAGCACGACCGCCCCCTCTAAATTCTGCTCAGCCGTAACCGTGCGTGACAGGCTGTTACCTTGGAGGCTACGCAGGATCCCATTCATGACATGTTCTACGTCGTCGCGCCTCGTTCGGAGATACGCATCGTCCATCTGATCGAACACGCTCACGATTGCATCGCGTTGGTTGCGCAACGCCCACGCCGCGTTGTAGCGCCGCTCGCGAATAAGCCGAATGGGTTCTTCTGCCAAAGTGGTATCCGCCAGCATCAGCAGATGGGTGTCAATGAACGCCGCGACATCGTGCGGTGCATTGGCCGGGATTTTTGTCCGCATTTGGCGTAGATGCATAGCCGACGCTTCAATCGCCGCACATAAGCGAGCAACCTCGGCCTCGATTTCCATTGGTTCTATCAAGGTTTCACGAACATCGTGCTGCTCGTGAATCAGAATATGCGCCTTGCCTATCGCAATGCCGCGCGATACCGCCAAGCCGTGCAGAGAGAAAGTCATTCCGGCTCACCGAACCGGTTGTTAACGAGTGTCAGCAAGGCCTGGAGTGCGGCCTCTTCGTCTTCGCCTACCGTCGTTACCACGAGCTCAGCGCCCTGTGCAGCCGCCAGCATCATGAGCCCCATGATACTTTTGCCGTTTACTCGTTTGGCCTGCTTCTCAACCCACACTTCGCAGGTAAAAGAGGCCGCCGTCTGCATGAACTTGGCCGCCGCACGTGCATGCAGCCCGAGTCGATTAATAATTTCAAGGTTGACACTCGCCATGCGCGTTAAAGGTCGCGGTGCGTGACAACAATGTGCCAACGATGACGAAAATGTGCAGCAACTCGCTCCGCCACGTACACCGAGCGGTGCCTACCGCCAGTGCAGCCCATGGCAACAGTCAGGTAACTGCGATCTTCCTGTTCGAAGCGGGGAATCCAACGCTCGAGCAGGTGGATGATGTCGCCAACCATCTCGGGCGCATAAGCCGTCCCGTCCAAGAACTCACAGACCGGCGCGTCACGTCCCGACAGGTCCCTCAATTGCGGATCCCAATGAGGATTGGGCAGGCACCTCACATCAAAAATAAAATCCGCATCCGGCGGCACGCCATTTTTATATCCAAATGACGAGAACTGTAAGGCGAGGGCGCCCGGCGTACGACGGCTCACCTGTTCGGCAATCTGTGCGCGGAATTCATGGATGTGGGTGTGCGTGGTGTCGATTCGCAAGTCCGCGCGTGAAATGACTGGCTCGAGCACCGCGCGTTCGCGCGCGATAGCTTGCCGCAGTGGAATCTCGGTGGTTGATAACGGATGTCGCCGGCGAGTTTCATGGAAGCGATTGATCAACGCCTGATCACTGGCTTCGATAAAAATTACTTCCACGGCAAAGGCCTGGGTTTTCAGGAGATCGAGAATTTCGGGCAGTTGCCGCAGATCTCCATCCGGATTGCGGGCATCAATCCCCACTGCCACTCGCGTATAGAGCGGCAGCGTGCTCTGGCTTACGAATTGGGCAAAATCGGCCAGAAAACCGGCCGGGAGATTGTCCACGCAATAGTACCCGGCATCTTCCAGCGCGTGTAACGCAATCGTTTTTCCGGCGCCGGAGAGCCCCGAAACGATAATGAAGCGTTGAACGGTCATTGGGCTTAGCGAAGTCTCACGTTGTTCGACTGGTTCCTTTCAAGGAAGCTCGCCGCGTGTGGTCGGGCCGCGTGTGATTCGAGCGAGAAGGGACCCTGCGGCCTTCACGTTTGGTCGATGTTATCGCGCGCGTGATGGTCGGTCAGCTTCTCTTTGTGCCGCTTTACCTGCCGATCCAGTTTGTCCAGCATGAGATCGATTGCCGCATACATATCCGCATGTTCGCCCTCTGCATGCATCGTGTTCCCGGCCACGTGCACGGTGGCCTCCGCCCGATGCAATTGCTTTTCCACCCCCAACACGAAGTGCGCATCGACCAGGTGATCGAAGTGCCGCTGTACGCGCTGCAGCTTAGTTTTTAGGTATTCGTTGATCGCAGGCGAGAGCTCAAGATGATGGCCGGTGATGTTTATTTGCATGGTTCAGCTCCCAAAATTAACGCTGATGATTCGGGCTTAAGGGTGGCGCAACAGGCCTGATTTGATGTTCTCACACCTCCTTTATCAAGCAAGCTTCTTACGTTCATTCGAAGGCGGAATGTGCATTCCTTCACGATACTTAGCGACCGTACGTCGGGCAACGTTGATGCCTTGTTTCAGTAATATGGCGGCGATTTTACTGTCGCTCAAGGGCTTGTCGGCGTTTTCTGCC
>JANOVQ010000452.1:0-2900 GCA_031417495.1 Pseudomonadota bacterium
TTTCGGCCTCACCGGCTTGCCCACGAATCTGTTCCTGGATGCAGACGGCAAGGTCGTGGATTATTGGCGCGGTTTAGAAAGCACAGAGGCTCTAGTCAAAAAGATTCAGGGACTAATGGCGAAGTGAGGGACGGAGGGAGAAGAGGAGAGCGGACAATAAGCTTCTCGCCATCTCTCTTTCCCTTATCTCGCCATCTCCCCCTCTCGCCGTCTCTTCCCCTCGCTCGGAAACGAGCTGGCGACCTGTCCCAGCGCTTTCAGTTTCACCTTGCGTTCGATCAGTTCTACGACTTCCCGAATCGTAGCTGGAGCTTCGGGAATCATCCCCACAAAAATTGGCCAGACATGCGGTTGACGATCCGCAATATGCAGGTGCGCTTCGACGCCGTGTTGTTCGGCGCGCGCAATCAATCCGACCGCATCATCGTACAAAACTTCTGTGTTGCTCACGAACGCATGCAGCGGCGGCAAGCCCGTCAAATCAGCGTACAACGGCGAGGCCAGTGGATCGGTGGTAGATGCTCCGTTCAAATAAATATTGGCGACGGGTTTGAATGTTTCGCTATGAAACATCGGATCGCGGCACGCATTCGTGCTGTACGAAATCCCGGTAGCGGCCAAATCTGTCCAAGGCGAAAAGCAAAAGGCGAAGGCGGGCAACGGCACGTCCGCATCGCGCAGCGCCACTAACGTCGCCACTGTCAAACCGCCGCCCGCCGAATCGCCGCCGATAATAATTTGATGCGGCGCGATGCCTTGCGCCAGCAACCAACGATACGCGTTCGTTGCATCTTCAATCGGGGCCGGGAAGCGATGCTCTGGCGCTAAACGATAATCCAGCGCAAAGACGCGCGCTTTCGATTGTTTGGATAACTCGGCGGTGAACGGGCGATACAGGTCAGGCGAACACGCGACATAGCCGCCGCCGTGCAAATAGAAGATGACATGGGCGTCGCTCTCGCCCTCCCACCAGACCCATTCACCTTTGACCCCGTCTTCATCAATCACGCGCAGGCTCACGCCTTGGGGCGTGAAGCGCGTCGCGCGTCGTTTATCACCGAAGTTTTTGCGCGCAAAAGCGACGAGTTGCTGCTCGCCGCCGGTGACCCGTTTCTTCATTTTGATGCGAATGAAAAGCTGTAACAATCGGCTTTGCCAACTGGGCATGAGTTACCTCCTGAAAAAGTACGGACAGCTTACCTCAAGTACCTGATTTCAGGCCAGCGCAAGCACTGCCACTGCAAAAACAGCCTCAGCGAAAGATTATTCTGCGGTAATAGGTACTGTCTTCTTGACAGGTTCTGCATTCACTTGGATAATCTCGCCAGAGTCAATATCACACAAATCATCAAAAGCCGTTCAGGCATATCATTTGGCTCACTCAATAAGCTTCTGGGACTGAAATTCAGCGGAAAACTCTATTGCAAACGCTCGTTTGTGAGGTTGCCACTTTGTCAAACGAGTTACCGCCACTCTTCTCAACCCACTCATGATTGGCTCTGACAATTAGCCGAATCGTGAACCCACTTAGGAGGATAAATATGTTTTCGCGTACTTTTGCGAAACGGATCGCTTTGTTCTTTATCCTGACTTGCTTGTTTGCTGTATCCGCGTGGGCGCAATCCACCGGATACCTCAGCGGCACAGTACAAGATGCACAGGGCGCTGCGATGGCTGGCGTTAAAGTGACCGTTGCCGATCCGGCCCGTAACCTACAAATTGATGCTGTCACAAACAGTGATGGCACCTTTACTTTTACAAATCTACAACCAAGCACCTATACGGTGACCGTTGAAGCAAAAAATTTCAAAAAATATATCCAGACGGGGATTGTCATCAATGCGTCTGACCGTCAATCAACCGGTACAATTAAACTTGAAGTCGGCGCACTGACGGGCGAAACAGTACAAGTGATTGCGGATGCCGCCCAGTTGCAGATCAAAACTGAATCGGGCGAACAAAGCACGGCGATCAACAATCAACAGTTGCAAAACCTGGCTGTCAACGGACGCAATTACCTTGATTTGCTCAAGCTCACACCGGGCGTCGTCGTGACCACTGGTTTTGCGACCTCTGGCCCCGGCGGACTGGGCAACATCAACGTCAACGGCGGACGCGGCGGCAAAAACAACCTGACGATTGACGGCACCACCAACGTGGACACCGGATCGAACGGCACGCAGCACATTGCCTTGTCGCTCGACAACATCGCCGAGTTCAAGGTGCTAACCTCAAACTATCAGGCGGAATACGGTCGTTCAGCAGGCGGCGAAATCCAAATCATTACCAAAAGTGGCACCAGCCAGTTTCATGGCACGGGCTACTATTTCCATCGCCACGAACAATTCAACGCCAACTCGTTTTTCAATAACGCGAACGGTTTCAGATCGAATCTGCCGGGTGTCTTGAATAACCCACGCAACTTCTATCGCTACAATCAACAAGGCTACAATATCGGCGGCCCGGTTTATCTTCCCAAAATCATGGAGAAGACAAAGGACAAGCTGTTCTTCTTCTGGTCGCAGGAATGGCAACAACAGTTGGTGCCGCAAGCTGCGCGCAATTCGCGTGTTCCCACGGCGGCGGAAGCGGCGGGCGATTTCAGCAATACTTTTGATGGGAATGGGGCGAAGATTTACATCAAAGACCCCCTTCTCACAGGCGCATGCAGCGCAACGGATCAAACTGCTTGTTTCAGAGATGGAGCAACACTTAATAAAATCCCTGCCGCTCGCATCAACCCGAACGGCACGAAAATTCTGAATCTCTTCCGTAGATTCGATAATCTGCCGTTGAATCCAACCGGCATCAATGGCTATCGTTACAATCACGACTCGCAACAGAGCGTCAGCTATCCGCGCAGTGAAAACAGTATCCGACTGGACTACAACATGTCGGAA
>JANOVQ010000453.1:0-1867 GCA_031417495.1 Pseudomonadota bacterium
ATTGGTGATGGTTTGGTGGCGCAAATCCCGGGTCTGCTGGTGGCCACGGCGTCTGCGATCATGGTCACGCGAGTGTCCGCGGATGCCGATATTGGCGATCAGATCGCGGCCCAACTGTTTGCTAATCCGCGCACGTTAGCGGTCACCGCCGCCGTGCTGGGGTTGATGGGCGTGATCCCGGGCATGCCGAACGTAGTGTTTCTCGCGGCAGCCGGTGGTGCGGCCTACGGCTCGCGCTGGTTACAGCAGCGCGCGCAGCAGAAGCTGGCAAGCCAGGAGTTGGCACCGCTGCCGCCACCGCCCGTGGAGAACAAGGAGCTGACCTGGGATGAACTGCAACCCCTCGACACCATTGGCTTGGAAGTGGGTTATCGCTTAATCCCGCTGGTCGATCGCAATCAAAATGGTCAGCTCCTCAATCGCCTGCGGGGCGTGCGCAAGAAGCTCTCACAGGAGCTCGGCTTCCTGATTCCAGCGGTGCACATTCGTGACAATCTCGATCTGGAGCCGACCACTTACCGCATCACCCTGCATGGCGCCACGATCGGCCAGGCCCAGTTGCAGCCGGGACGCGAACTCGCGATTAACCCTGGCCAGGTCTACGGCCAGTTGCGCGGCGTGGTGGTGAAAGATCCGGTGTTTAACCTGGAAGCCGTGTGGATTGGCGACGATCAGCGTGAACAGGCGCAGGCGCTGGGCTACACAGTGGTGGATGCCAGTACCGTCGTTGCCACCCATCTAAGCCAGATCGTGCAGGACAACGCACACGAGCTTCTCGGTCACGATGAAGTCCAGAAACTGCTCGATGGTCTGGCCAAGACCAGTCCCAAACTGGTCGAAGATTTGGTCCCGAAACAGGTCAGCGTGAGCACTGTCGTGCGTGTGATGCAGAACCTGTTACGCGAACAGGTGCCAGTGCGCGATGTGCGCACCATTCTCGAAGTTCTGGCGGAACGCGCCGGCAAGAGTCAAGACCCCGTCACGTTGACCGCCGCTGCGCGCGAAGCCCTCTCGCGACTCATCATCCAACAGATCAACGGTTTGGGCGAAGAACTCCCGGTGATGACCCTGGACTACTCACTGGAACAGATATTGCAACGTTCACTGGAAGGTGGAAATGAGGCCGGCGGCGCCATCGAACCGGGACTCGCGAATCGACTGTTGCAGTCCTTGCGTGAGGTTCACGAGCGCCAGGAACGCGCCGGGCAGCCCTCGGTGCTGCTGGTGCCCGCGCCGGTGCGTGAGTTCCTGGCGCGCTTCGTCAAACACAGTATCAAGGGCATGCATGTCCTGAGCTACAACGAAGTGCCGGACTCCAAGCAGATACGGATTGTGGCGAGTGTGGGTGATTCGGGCGCGCGCTGAATGAGGCGTGCGGGCCGCCACCGAGAAGCTGGCGAAAAACTTAGAACTGCTGAAAACCCGAGAGGAAGTGCGTGATGAAAGTCCGCCGTTATTTTGCCCCTTCGATGCGCGAAGCGCTCGAAGCAGTCCGCAAGGAGCAGGGCGTGGATGCCTTGATTCTGTCTAATCGCAATGTCGAGGGCGGGATCGAAATCATGATCGCTACCGAGGCCGTGGATCAGGCCGATCTCGAGAGCCTGCGGCGCGCACCGGCTAAGCGTGCTGCGACACCGCCGGACAGCAGTGTGGCGGTCGCCGCTGCTGGTTCTGCGGCCACCCAGGATTTGTGGACGCATCCTGACACGGTGGTGCAGATGCGGCGCGAGCTTGGTGCGATTAAAGGCCTTATCGAGCAACAACTGTCGAATTTTGCGTGGCAGGATTTTCGCGGCCGCCATCCGCTCCAGGCGCGCCTGCTCGACGCGCTCACGCGGATGGGCTTTGCCGCCCACCTCGGGCAACA
>JANOVQ010000454.1:0-3422 GCA_031417495.1 Pseudomonadota bacterium
AAGTGGCCAGGAGGATGCGGTGTATGGCGCGCATGCGATCTATGGCGGGACCTCGTTGTGGCGCGCGATGGTGCCGAGTCGGCCAGCGGCGATTGCGGTCTCTGCCGAAGGCACAATTGATGGCGATGATTTAACGCGCACCATTAACGACATGTTGTCGCTGGGTGCGCAGCGCTTGGTGGTTTGCCTGCGCACCGCGGCGGCCGAACAGAATGTGAAAACTGCATTGCTGGATCGCTATCCGCGTCATCTCTTAGGTGCGATTCCGTTCCTAATCTCGACCGAACTGGCGGATGACATCGATTTGCCGCGGCGAGCTGCCACGGCGGTGATCAATTCTTACCTGCACCCAGGCATGGAACACTTTCTGTATGGCGCCGAGAACGTCTGCAAGAGCCAGCACCTGAAGCGACCCCTGCTTATTTTCCGTAACGATGGTGACTCGGCACGCGTCGCGAAAACGACTGCGATCAAAACCTGGGGCTCGGGACCGCGCGGCGGGCTGGAAGGCGCGCTGGCGTACGCCAAGCTCTATGCGTTGGAATCCGTCGTCGCGATGGATATCGGTGGCACCACGACTGATGTGTCCGTTATCCAGCACCAACAAGTCGCAATGTTGCCGTACGGCGCCGTCGAGGACCTGCCGACGTCTTTCGCCTTGCCGAAGTTGCAGAGTTTCGGTCTCGGTGGTAGTTCCGTGGTGAGCGTGGTGAACGGCCAGATCCAGATCGGCCCGGAAAGCGTCGGCGCAGTGCCGGGCCCGGCGTCGTTTGGACGCGGCGGCAGTAACGCGACATTAACTGACGCGCTACTGCTTGTGGGGATTCTCGATCCGGATCGTTACCTTGGTGGGGAACTCAAACTTGATCGCGAACGGGCGGCACAGGCCGTGCACACGCAGGTCGGCGCACCACTGGCATTGACTGCTGAACAGGCCGCACGTGCGATCATTGATGCATTCCAGGCTCAGGTCGGCGCGCAACTCGCGAGCATTCTCAAAGCCGCCGGCGCCGATATTGCGAAAACCGCCTTGCTCGCTTTCGGGGGTGGTGGTCCCATTATTGTGACTGGAATCGCCAAGGCGGTCGGTTTGAAACGCGTGATCGTGCCGCATCTCGCGGCCGTATTCAGTGCCTTTGGGATTGGCTTCAGTCACCTCGCGCACGAGTACCAAGTCCCGCTCAATGCCGACAACTTGAGCAAAGTTGGCGCGCTCAAAGCAGATTTGAACGCGCGCGCGAGGCGCGACATGGCCGGCGAGGGCGTAACTGCCGATGCCTGCCGCTACACCTATTCACTGTGGTCTGCGGCCGGCGACTCCGTGCAGGATGAACCACTGGGCGACAGCGTGAAGCTCGCGCAGCGCCGCGATCCCAGGCTTACGCTCAAAGCCGTGTTCGAGCTGCCGGTCTCGGATCTCGTGCGGGATGTGGCCGCAGCCGTTCGCGTGCCGGCCAGCAAGGGCACCACGCCGGTGCTATTGGAGGGGAATTCCGCGCGTGAAGTGGCGGTTTATCAGGGCCAAGACCTCACCGCAGGAACTGCCTGTCAGGGCCCGTGTTTGGTGAAGGGCGATTATCTGACGTGCCTGGTGGATGCCAACTGGCACTTGCGCGTCACCAGCAATCAAGACCTCGTGTTGGAGGAGGGGAAGGCATGAGCAAGCAACGCGTAGCGATTACCGAATATCTCGAGATCGCGCTCGATAACGAACGCTGGCACTGCCGGCGCTGTGATCACGACATCGGCCCGGCGCGCAGTAATTACAAGGAAGGATTGCTGGTTTACAACCGCGATCCGCAAGAGATCCATCATCCGATCCTGGACGCGAGTTATCCCTTTACGTATGCGCCCGATCCCAAGTGGTGCCGGATCATCGAATTTTATTGCCCGAGCTGCGGCACTATGATCGAAAACGAATATCTGCCGCCGGGGCATCCGCTCACGCACGATATCGATCTCGACATCGATAAACTCAAAGAACGCCATGCGCGCGGAGAGGGGTCTACCAATGCGGCGGGTTAGTGTAGATATCGGTGGCACCTTCACCGATTGTTTTCTGGCTTACGATAACCAGTATGTCGAATCCAAGGCGCTGACGACGCATCACAATCTCTCGGCCGGCTTTATGGAAGCGCTACAGAAAGCTTGCGCCGATCTCGGTAAATCGGTGCGTGAAGTGTTGAGTGCGGTCGATGCCGTGCGCTACGGCACCACGCTGGGTACGAACTCTCTCATCCAACGCAATGGTCCGCGAGTTGGCTTGATCACCACGGCGGGTTTTGAATCGTCGGTTCCGCTCATGCGCGCACGCGGCTATGGCGACGGCCTTTCCGATCTGGAACAGACCGACATTCCCGGCGCAGATCGGCCGCTGCCCCTGGTGCCGATACGACTCATCGTCGGCGTTGAAGAACGCATCGACTATAAGGGCACCGCAGTGCTGTCGGTCAACGAAGAGAATGTGCGCAGCCAAGTTCGCAAGCTGGTTGATCAGGGTGCACAGGCTTTTGTGGTCGCACTGGTTAACGCCGTCGTGAATCCGTCGCACGAAAAACAAGTGGAACGGATTATTTTGTCGGAGTACCCCACCCACGTGCTCGGCGCGATTCCCATCGTGGTCTCGCATCGCGTGGCCGGCCGCAAGGCTGAGTATTCACGCACGATGTCGGCGATTCTCGATGCCTATCTGCACGATCAGATGTATCACGGTATGTCGTCGCTGGAGATCGTGCTGCGCCAGAACGGATATACCCGGCCGATGCTCTTGGTGCACAACACCTCGGGCATGGCACAGCTCAATTCCACCCACGCCTTGCAGACCATCCATTCGGGCCCCGTCGCCGGCCTCGAGGCTGCCAACTACATCTCCGCGCAGTTCAAAGAACCGAACATTATTGCCACCGATATGGGCGGCACGAGTTTCGATATTGGATTGGTGACCGCGGACGGCGTGAAGTTCTACGATTTCAATCCGGTGATCGATCGCTGGTTGATCAGTACGCCGATGACCTACTTGCATACGCTTGGTGCGGGCGGTGGCTCGATTGCGCGCTATGACCGGATGTGGGAAGCCATCGAAGTGGGGCCGGACAGCGCCGGCTCTGATCCCGGTCCGGCCTGCTATGGGCGTGGCGGACCCGCGACGATCACTGACGCCAATCTCGTTCTGGGTCTGCTGGACGCTCGGGCTTTTCCGGCGGTGTTCGGTCCAAGCGGCGATAGGCCGCTCGATCCGTCGGCCGCCCGCGCGCGTCTCGCCGAGCTCGCCGGGAGCATGAGCGCCGCCAGCGTCGAGGCCGCCGCCGAAGGCTTCCTGGCCGTCGCGGTCGAACAGATGGCCCAGGCGATCCGGCGGATCTCCACCGAGCGTGGGTTCGACCCGCGCGAGCATGACCTGGTAGCGTTCGGCGGCGCCGCCG
>JANOVQ010000455.1:0-4788 GCA_031417495.1 Pseudomonadota bacterium
TTCGAGCCGCGTCCTTCATACTCACGCGTCAGCTTGGATAGATCCAACTGATCGACTACCTCGACAACAAATCGCGCCAGGTGATCTTCGTTCAACCAGTCATCCACCGATGGCGGCAGGAGATAGTCGGTCTTGCGGTCAGCGAGAATGAAGTGGGTCATGGCTGTGCTCGGCTATTCGTCAGTTCGAGTATAGTACTTTTACCACTGGAAAGTCCGACAGGCTGCTAGCAGGCTGTCGGACTGAAGGCGTCTAGGGGTATTCCGGAGGGGTCGGTTCAGCAAGAAATTCTGCGGCGAGTTCGAATTCCTCAGCGGCGCGTTGCTTCGCTTCGAGTTCGTCCAAGATCACTTTGTTGATAAACCCACCGGCGATTTCGCGCAACGCGATGACAGTCGGTTTGTCGCCATCTTCCGGCACCAGCGGCGGGGTGCCACGCGCGAGCTGGCGCGCGCGACGACTGGCGCAAACCACCAGATCAAAGCGGTTATCAACGAACGGAAGACAGTCTTCTATGGTAATTCTGGCCATGCGATTTTTCTCGATACAAGTTCTTGAAATGGATGGCGAAAGCATAACAGAGCACGACTATCCGCGCCATGCATAAAGCGGGGTTCAAGGGCCTAATCCAGCGGAATTGGCGGGTGCAGGGAAGTACGCAGGCGCGTGGCCCGCACGATCGCGTGCAAATCCTCGGCCGCGCGGGTGAACTCCGAATTCACGACCAGGAACTCGTATTCGGGGTAATGCGACGCTTCAGCGGCAGCTTCCTGCATCCGGCGCGTGATCACCTCGGGTCGATCTTCTCCCCGTAATTCCAAGCGCTTACGCAGTTCTGCGAGCGATGGCGGCAGGATGAACACGGTCACCACTTGCGGATACAAAGTGCGGATTCGGCGCGCCCCCTGCCAATCGATTTCCAGCACCACATCCTGCCCCGCGGCCAAGGCGCGGTCCACGGCCGGGCGCGAAGTTCCGTAGAAATTGCCAAAGACTTGCGCGTGCTCAAGAAATTCATCCCGCGCGACCATGCCTTCGAAGGTCGGAATGTCCACGAAAAAATAGTCGCTACCAGGCCGCTCGCCGGGCCGCATGCCGCGCGTGGTATGCGAGACGGATACCGTAAGCGCATCAGTCCGCGCGACCAGCGTCTGGATCAGACTGGTCTTGCCGGCGCCGGAAGGCGCCGAGATGACATAAAGTTGGGCGCGTCGTGTCGTCACTAGCAAAGGACTCGGTTGGTTACTCGATATTTTGAATCTGTTCGCGGACCTGCTCGATCAACACCTTGAGCTCGATCGACGCCCCGGAGGTATCGACATGCGCGGATTTCGAACCCAGGGTATTCGCTTCGCGATTCAATTCCTGCATCAGAAAATCCAGGCGTCGCCCAATCGGTTCAGGTTGGCGCATCACGCGTTGCACTTCGGTGAGGTGAGTCTCCAAGCGATCCAGCTCTTCGGCGACATCCAGCCGTTGAATAAGCAACGCGCACTCCTGTTCGACGCGCACCGGATCAAGCGTACCGACGAGTTCTTGAATCCGTTGCACGTGGCGCGCCCGAATCACTTCGATAATCGCCGGTACCCGCGTACGCATGGCAGTTGTGATATCGGCCATTGCGGCGCAGCGTTGCAGGACCACCGCCTGCATTTTCTCACCTTCGCGCTCGCGCGTTTCGAGTAATTGATCGAGCGCCCGCTCAAGCTGCGCCAGGGCCGTGGCCGCCAGTGCATCGAAATCCACTTCGCGACTTTCCAGCACCCCCGGCCAGCGCAAAACCTCCAGCGGATTGAGCGGCGCTGCCTGCTGCATGAAGGCACCCACAGTCTGCGCTGCCTCGATAACTTGCCTCGCCAGACTTTCGTTAAGGCGGATTTGTGAGTCAGCGCTCGGGGTGTTGTCGAGGCGTAGCGTGCAATCCACTTTGCCACGGTTGAGCTTGGCCGTGACGCGATTACGCACTTCACCTTCGAGCGCGCGCAGATCGTCCGGTAGGCGCAAACCAATTTCCACGTGACGATGATTCACGCTCCGCAGCTCCCACGTCATGTGTCCCCAACTGCTAATACTTTCGAGCCGCGCAAAGGCGGTCATGCTGCGTGCCATAGAGACGATTCCATTTGAAGTGGTGAGCGAGGCTGGCGCCATCTTAGCCAGATCACTTCCGGTGTGCGATATACTCGCAGCCCGCCCACTTACGGAACAGATAATAATGACTCTCCGCCCCAGTGGCCGTGCGTCTGACGAGCTGCGCACGGTACGTTTCACCCGCAATTTCACTGTGCATGCCGAAGGATCCGTGTTGGTCGAATTCGGTCACACCAAGGTGTTATGCAACGCCACCATCGAAGATAAACCACCGGCGTGGTTAAAAGGCAAGGGCGAGGGCTGGGTGACCGCGGAGTACGGCATGTTGCCGCGTGCCACCCACACTCGAAATCGACGCGAAGCGGCGCAAGGCAAACAAAGCGGTCGCACGCTCGAAATCCAGCGCCTGATCGGACGCAGCTTGCGTGCAGTGGTTGATCGCGCAGCGCTCGGCGAGCGTTCGATCATGGTCGATTGCGACGTGCTGCAGGCCGATGGCGGCACACGCACGGCGGCGATTACCGGTGGCTATGTCGCACTTGTGGATGCGGTGAACACCCTGTTGCGCAATCGGGTGATCGCGAAGAACCCCATTCACGGGGTCATCGCTTCAGTGTCGGTCGGGATTTACAAAGGCCTGCCCGTGCTCGATTTGGATTACGCCGAAGATTCCAACGCAGAAACTGACATGAATGTGATCATGAACAACGCGGGCCACTTCGTGGAAGTGCAAGGCACGGCCGAAGGTCACGCCTTTCGCCGTGACGAACTGAATACGCTGCTGGATCTCGCGAGTCGCGGCATCGAGCGTTTGATCAAGGCGCAGGAAGTCGCACTCGCCAGTTAAGCTGGGGGAGCCGCCCATGGAGATCGTGTTGGCCACCGGCAACCTCGGTAAGGTGCGCGAACTGCAGGCGATGCTGGCCGGCACCCCGTACCACCTCATTGCGCAAAGCGAATTCGCCGTTCCCGAAGTGGCGGAGACGGGCTTAAGTTTTGTGGAGAATGCGCTCATCAAAGCGCGCCACGCTGCCGCCTGCACGGGAAGGCCGGCACTTGCAGATGATTCAGGACTGGCCTGCGATGCGCTTGCTGGCGCGCCTGGGATCTATTCCGCGCGCTATGCCGGGAGCGGCGCGAGTGAGGCGGCGAATGTTGCGAAGCTGTTGCTCGAGATGGCGCCCGTGCTGCCAGCCGCGCGCGGCTGCCGCTTCATTTGTGTGATGGTGTATCTCGCGCATGCGGCCGATCCCTGTCCCTTGATCGCGCAAGGTGTGTGGGAAGGGCGGGTGACGCAGGCGGCGCGTGGGACAGGGGGCTTTGGCTACGATCCAATTTTTGAAGTGCCGGCGCTTGGTCTTACCGCGGCACAGCTGACTGGTGCGCAAAAGCAGGCACTCAGCCATCGCGGGCTGGCCGTGACCGAGTTGGTCCGTTGCCTGGCCGCGCGTCACGTGAGGTCTTGAGTTCATGCCGATGTCTGCGCAGGACATTCCGCTCGCGCTCTATGTGCACCTGCCCTGGTGTGTCCATAAATGTCCGTACTGCGATTTCAATTCCCACGCGGCAGGCCCGGAGGCGCTGCCCGAGCAGGCCTATGTTGAGGCGTTGCTAGCGGATCTCGCACTCGATCTGCCGTGGGCGGCGGGGCGCGCCGTGACTTCCATCTTCATCGGGGGTGGGACCCCAAGCTTGTTTTCCGGTGCGGCGATCACGCGTTTGCTGACGGGTATTCGGCAATTACTGCCGGTGGAGACCGCCGCCGAGATTACCTTGGAAGCGAACCCCGGGACCGTCGATGAAGCACATTTCGCGGCGTACTACGCGGCCGGCGTCAATCGTCTGTCATTAGGCTTGCAAAGCCTGCGCGATGCGCAGTTGAAACGTCTCGGCAGAGTCCACAGCGTCGCGGATTCGCTGCGCGCTGTCGCGGTCGCACGCGCGGCGGGTTTCACGAATCTTAATCTCGATTTAATGTTCGGCTTACCCGGTGATCGCAAGGGCGATGCGCTGCGCGACCTGGAACGCGTTATCGCGCTCGCGCCGGAGCATCTGTCCTGGTACCAGCTCACCCTTGAACCCGGCACTGCCTTCGGGCGACGACCACCCCGCCTGCCAAGCCATGACCGCATTGCTGAGGACACCGAAGCCGGTGTCGCATTGCTCGCGGATGCCGGCTTTGCACGTTACGAAGTCTCGGCCTATGCGCGAGCCGGGCGCGTGGCACGCCACAATCTGAACTACTGGGAGTTCGGGGATTATCTCGGGATCGGCGCTGGCGCGCACGGCAAATTGACGACTGCCGAGGGGATCCTGCGCACCGTCAAACGGCGGCATCCGAGTGGCTACCAGAAAGCCGCCGGGACTGCCGCTGGCCGGACCAGCGAACTCTCACAGGGAGGGCTGCTCATCACCGAATTCATGCTGAATGCAGCGCGCCTGAGCGGCGGCTTCGCACGCGCGCTGTTCAGTGCGCGTACCGGTTTGCCAGCTGTTTTGTTGGAGCCAGGAATTGCCGCTGCCACTGCGCGTGGTTGGCTCGCGGCCTCTCCCGATCACCTGCAACCCACCGCGCTTGGCTATCGTTTTCTTAACGATCTGCAGTTACTTTTCGTGCCCTGAAAGCGCCGCGCGACGACCCATCGGCAGCGGCTCAAGTTGCGGGTGCCGACGGTCGCTAAGTCCACAGTGGTACAC
>JANOVQ010000456.1:0-4107 GCA_031417495.1 Pseudomonadota bacterium
CGAAAATATATTCGGTATCGAACGGCGGATCTTTGCGCATCAGGATGACATCGAGATCGCGCAATTCGCGGGTGACACTGGCGCCCTGAAAGTCGAACCAGTGGTCGTAGTTGTCGTGCACCTGAACCTGGCGCGTGATACCGCGCGCATGGCCATCGCGCAAACTCAAGTCGCCGAGCTCCATGTAGTGCAATTCCCAGCCACGACGCTGGGCCGCCAGCAGCAGGGCGAGCGTGGTGTCTTTCTTGGGATTGATGGCGGCGATGGGGTCCATGATGACCCCGATTTTAACGGTCATAACGCGCGACTTGGCGGGTTGCCCTGCATAAGGCGACACCTTAGCATACGCTCGACGCATAACAGAACCGTTGGCCTCGCCACGGTGTCGATGAATGCACTTCACCCTTTGGCATTCCACCTTGAAGCAACATCATCGCCTTCGCATTGCCACTCGCGGCAGCCGCCTCGCGCTGTGGCAGGCCAATCACGTGCAAGCGCGTCTGCTGGCGCTTGAGCCCGGGTTAGCGATTGAACTCATCGTTATCAAGACCGAAGGTGATCGCATCCTCGATACACCGCTTGCGAAAATTGGTGGCAAGGGTTTGTTCATCAAAGAGCTGGAGCAGGCCTTGCTCGCGGACACCGCGGATATCGCAGTGCACTCAATGAAGGACGTGCCGGTCGAGCTGCCACCCGCGCTGCACATCCCTTGTGTGTTGGCGCGTGAAGATCCACGCGATTGTTTGATCGCGCCACATTACGAAAATTTATCCGCGCTGCCAGCGGCGGCGGTGGTCGGTACTTCGAGCCTGCGCCGCCGTAGTCAGCTAGTGCTGCTGCGGCAGGATTTGGCGCTGCGCGATTTGCGCGGCAATGTCACGACTCGCCTCAGCAAAGTCGCGAACGGCGAGTTTGCGGGGATTGTGCTCGCCGCCGCGGGCCTGCGCCGGCTGGGTCTTAGCGCTCACATCACGGAAACCTTCAGTCTGTCGCAGATGGTGCCGGCGATCGGCCAAGGGATCATTGGGATTGAATGCCGGCGCGAGGATCGCCGCGTGGAAGGCTTGCTGGCGCCGCTGGAAGATGCGTTGGCACGCGATGCGCTCACCGCCGAGCGCGCGTTCAATGCCACGTTGCAGGGTGGCTGCCAGGTGCCAATCGCAGGCCATGCACGGATCATCGATCAACAAGTGCATCTCGAGGGCTTGGTGGCGAGTCTGGATGGCACTCAGCAGGTCCGCGGCAGTCGCCAGGGACCGCGCGCCGCCGCCGCCCAGCTTGGGCAGTCGTTAGGACGGCACTTGCTAGATGGCGGCGCTGCTCGCATCCTGGGCGCTATTGGCCTCATGAATTGACGAGGATCGAGCCGGATGGCGCAGCCGCTTGAAGGATACGCAGTGATGGTCACGCGACCCGCGGAACAGGCGCAAGCGCTGATCAGCGAGATCGAACAACGCGGTGGCCAAGTCGTGTTCGCGCCGATGATCGTCATTCAGCCGCTCGTGAATGATGCTGCAACGGCTGCGATCAAGCAGCTGGCGGAATACGACGCAGTAATTTTTGTCAGCAAGAACGCGGTCGAACAGGGACTCAAAAAAATCAAAGCGGCCAAACAAGTGTTGGCCAGGCAGGCCATCTTCGCGGTGGGAGTCGGCACCGCGGGCCGTCTACGCGAACTCGGGGTCAATGATGTCCACGTGCCGAAGAGCGAATTCTCCAGCGAAGGGCTGCTTAAAATGCCGGCCCTCTCGGCGCACGAAATCCACGACAAGCGCGTGTTGATCATGCGTGGCGCCGGCGGCCGTGAACTGCTCGCGCAGGCCTTGCAGCAACGTGGGGCACGCGTGGATTACTGCGAAGTCTATGCGCGGGTGGTGCCTATTACACGACTCACGGAGGTGTTGCGCGCGAGCAAGATTGCGGCGCCCGATATCGCGATCATCACCAGTCCCGAGGCGCTGACCAATCTCGCCGAAAAAATTGATGAAGAAGGATTGAACGTGATGTATGACGTGCCGCTGATGGTGGCCGGGGAGCGCACCGCGCAGGAAGTTGAACGTCTCGGCTTTACGCTGGAACCGATGGTGGTGGACAACCCGGGCGATCACAGCATTGTCGAGGCGCTGGTGCGCTGGGCTTCAAATGAGCAATGATAAGCCACCGGCAGCGGATACCTCGCGCAGTGTCGCTGTGAGCTTGAGCGCAGATCCCGCATTGCCCACGCGGGTGCCGGGACGTGGACTTGCGCTGTGCGCACTCGTTGTGGCACTGCTCGCGGCGGGTGGAGTTGGTTATTGGATCACGCGCGTTTATGTGCCCACGCAGACCAAGCTCGATGACGCGCTGGCGAGTAGTGACCGCGCCTATACCGGTCTCGGTGGTGAGCTGCACGCGTTGCACGAGCAACTGCAGACAGCAGAAGCAGCGCAGGTCGCGCGCGATTCGCGATTCACCGCACTCACCGATGACGTCGCCAAACTCACGACTCAGCTTGCGTCCTCAGTCGCCCCGACGCTGAATTTATTACGTCGCGCGCGCGTCGAACATTTAGTGAAAACCGCCGATTTCAGTTTGCGCGTGACCCGCGATCGCCGCGCGGCGGAGGCCGCGCTGCTGGCGGCGGAGAGCGAACTTGACCCGAGCATTCCCGCAGAGGCTGCCCTGCAACAGGCATTGCGCGCCGACCAGGCGGTCCTCGCCGCGGTGAGCGAACCTGAGGTGGACGTCCTGAATGCACAGTGGGCGGAGTACGCGCGCCAACTGGCCACCCTCGCCTGGCGCGACGAAGAGGGCGCCGCCGCGCCGCCCGTGGCAACTGTGGCGCCGACTGCCGACTGGCGTGGCATAGCCGCCGCGATCTGGCGCGATCTGCTCAATCTGGTCGAAATTCGGACGCTGACGGAGGCCGATAAAACGCACCTCGATCCCGCACGCGAAGCCTTGATTAACGCGGGCATACAGACCGAAGTGACGACCCTGCGCAGCGCGCTGCAAAGTCGCAATACCGCCGCCGCACACACCAGCGCGGCGGTGCTGCTCGATTCGCTCAGGGCCTATCATAAAGCTGACGATCCGGCGCTCGCGCCGCTCCGTGCGGCCTTGCTGCAACTGGCAGAGATCGATCTCGCGCCGCCCCTGCCGAGCTTGGCCGCGAGCCTGCGCGGGCTTGAAACGCTGCAGCGGGCCGCATACTCCGCCGCGCCCGCCCCGGCGCCGCCGAGCGTGTCGCCCGCGCCTGATGAACCGTCCGGCGGTCCGCGAGAGATCATGTGAAACTACTGGTGATGTTGCTGCTGGCGCTGGCGCTGGCGGTCGGGGTTGGTCAAAGCCTGAGTCACGACCCAGGCCTGGTCACCATCACTTACGATGGCAAACTCTTGCGCACGAGTTTAGGCGTCGCCCTGGTGTTGGCGGTCTTAATCAGCGCACTCGTTATCTTTATCCTGCAGAGCGCATGGCGTCTCATGACCGTCCGTCGGCGTTGGCGGCAATGGCGGGCGACGCGCGAACGTACCCGCAATCACGCGCGCTTGAGCGATGGCCTGCTCGCGCTGGCGGCGGGTGAGTTTCCGCGCGCTGAACGACTCCTCGCGAGTGCGAGCGGCACGCAGGCCACTGCGGCACATTATCTTGCCGCTGCGCAGGCTGCCCATGCCCAGCAGGCGGCGAGCCGTCGCGATAGCTATCTGGCGCTCGCGCGCGAGGTGGCGCCCAACCACGCGCTGCCCATTGCCTTGCAACAAGTCGAGATGCAGTTAGCGGACGGTGAAGTGGCGGCGGCCGAGGTTGCCCTAAAGACCCTCGAAGCGTCCCACGGAGGGCGCCAGAAAGTACTCGCGTTGCGTCACCAGGTGCTGGCCGCGCGCGAAGCCTGGGATGAACTCTCCGCGCTGTTACCGCGTTTGAAACATGCGCAGACGTACTCGCCGGCCCGCCTGGTGGAGCTCGAAGCGGAGTGCGCGGCACGCATCCTCGCCCGCCCCTATGCGACCCGGGAGGCACTCACTAAGGCGTGGGATGAATTACCGAAAGCGGTGCGCGCGGTATCAGTAGTAACCGCCGCGTATGTGCGCGTACTGCTGCAATTAGATGCCCAGCAACTCGCTG
>JANOVQ010000457.1:0-7792 GCA_031417495.1 Pseudomonadota bacterium
CATTGTAACTCGCGGTGTTCGATCTGAGTGCAGACGAACCAGCTGCGGTGTTGTAGCTACCGGTGAAATTGGAGAAAAGGGCCTCGTTTCCAAAGCCCGAATTTTCGATTCCGTTATTGTTGTAGTAGAGCGCTTCATACCCAAAGGCCGAATTTCTATCAGCAGTGTTGTCATGTAGTGCGCTCGATCCGCTCGCAGTATTTGGGGTCGCCAATCGTGGTCCCGCCGAGCCACACCTCGTGGCCACCACGCCCGAGCGACCACAGGGCAAACAACTCAGCCCAGGGGGGATCCCAGTGCGTGCGCAGCAATTTGGCCGAGGCCTCCGGTCCGGCGGCAAACGGGCTGCCCCATTCGCGGACGCGAAAGCTTGCCGGCAAATCGACCGGGGGATAGACAAACTCGACGATCATCGGCGGGTAGTTCGAATAGCGCTGCATGTCGATCGGATCGAAGCGCATCCGCACCCTTGCCGGCCGATCAAAGCGCAGCAAGTCGCCGGTCTGGGACAACGACCACGGAATATAGCCAGGTCCACATTTCTGCATTAAGTTGGAATTCGCCGGATCCTTCGCCGGATCCTGCTCCATGCCGCGCATGATGTGGTAAAGCGCGCAATCGTCGTTTGCGAATTCGTTGGCGTGAATCGGCTGCCATCCCCAGTAAATGCTGAGTTGACGCCCGGCGAGCCCCAAGCTAGCCAGGATGACGAGCACAAAAATAGACGCACGGATCATTGCCGCGAAGACTGCCACAGTGGCTGGCGATGTACTAGCGCCACGCCCATTCAAAGCAGCCCTTTCGCGCGCAGCTCATCCTTGAGATAAGCATAGTAAATAGGCGCCGCGACTAGACCGCTGATGCCGAACGCGGCCTCCATCACAAGCATCGCTGTAAGCAATTCCCAGGCGCGTGCGCGAATATGACTGCCGATGATGCGCGCATTCAGGAAATACTCGAGCTTGTGGATCACGATGAGATAACACAGAGAACCCAGGGCAACGGTCAACGATTGACTTAAGCTCACGGTGAAAATCATCGTGTTCGAGATGAGATTGCCAAGGATCGGCACCAGTCCAGCGATGAAGGTGATCACGATTAGCGTCTTGGTGAAAGGCAGCTCGACGCCGCACAGCGGCAGCACGACCGCGAGATAGAGACCAGTGAGTGTGGTGTTCACGGTGGAGATCCAGAACTGGGCGAAGACCACCCGGCGGAAGGCGAGACCAAGGCGCAGAGCGCGGTGGGCGAGGGCTGAAGTCAAAGGCCCGTTGGCGCGCAGCGGGATGGCGGTTTCTAATGACAGCAACGCGCCAATCACCATGCCGATCAGGATATGCGCCAACGCGCGTCCCAGCCCGGCGCCGGCGACTTGAAAGGTGCTCGCATGATTGCGCAGCCACTCCACCAGCGCCACCCGCAATTCTTCGGTATCCGCCGGGACATTTTTCAGCAGCCAGAGTGGCAGGCGCTCCCGTGAGGTTTCGATGATCACCGCCATGCGCTGGATCAGCGCCGGAATATTTTCGTTACTGTTGCGCAGAAACGCCGTAAGACTCAGCCCAGCGAACGTGATCAACGTGAGCAGTACACTCGCAATCAGCGCCACCGCCAGCAGGCGTGGCCCGCCACGGCCAAGCGCCGGAATCCGCAGCGGACGCACGAGCGCGTTGACCAGCGAAAAAATTAGCAGTCCGGCGATTAGGGCGGGGAGCAGCTTCGCGTGCAGCAACCATACCAAGCCTACGCCGAAGAGACCCCACGCAGCGTAGTCATAGCGATTACTGCGGTCCTCACTCATGTGTCATGCCTTTCCTCTACTTAGCGATCTTCTGGCGAATTTAGGGTTGAAGTCACGTCGCGGCATGTCGCCTCACTTACGCGGGCAACGGGTGCGCAGACCACTGCAAACGCCAACTCGGTTGCTCATCGGTGGCGACGAAATCTGCGCAGACGAAGAGATCTGCGACCGCAGCAAGTTCGTCCTCGACAAATACCAGAGGTAACTCAGCGCGTCGCCACGGTGGCACCCGATAGGCCTGCAGCACTTGCTTGAGCGTGGTGTGGTGAGTACGTCCGCGCAGGCGGCAGCGCTCACCGCCGCGTCGCAACCGCACGTTAAGTCCGGCCCTCGCCGCGTCCGCGCGGAGGCCATCGCCGTGGGTCGCCACTGCCGAGAGGCTACCGCCCGGCAGCGTCAGCACCGCCGGTGGCTGCCACTGACGCTGGATCGGTGCCGCCAGTTCTGCTGGTGCGCGGAGCAGGTACAGCGTTCCTGCATAGCGCCTCACTCTCACGCGTTTCCAAGTGACCTCGGGAATGCGGTCGGCGCGGGCCGCGATCACGCAGGCTAACATGCGTTCCACATGCGCCGTGTCTGGCGCGGGGAAACCCGCACGTGCGATCCAACGCCGTAACACGCTGGCCTGAAGATCGGTCGTTAAATCTGCGAGCGTCATTAAGTCGAGCGTATTGGCTGGCAGCACCGGCGCGGTATCGAGAATCCGATCTGCGAAGGCTTCGTCGCTGGCCGTCGCCGCGCGTTGCAAGTGCGCGCTGCGCGCCAAGGTGCGGCTGGCTGCGGGCCAGCGTTCGCGCAGCACCGGCAGCACCTGCTGGCGCAGGAAGGCGCGCGCAAACTGATCAGCCGCATTCATGGGGTCTTCGATCCACGTCAGCGCTTGCCACTTCGCGTAGCTGACGATGGCACTGGCTGGCTGGCTCAACAGGGGACGACCGAGCCAGGCCTGGCCCAGCGGACGCAGCATCGCAATGCCGCGCAACCCCGCCGGCCCCGCGCCGCGCAGCGCGTTCAGCAGAAAGGTTTCCGCCTGATCGTCCTCATGATGCGCGGTCAGGAGCAGCGCGCCCGCCGGTAAGCGCTGCGCGAAAGCGGCATAACGGGCGCCCCGGGCCCAGGCCTCCACACTCGCGCCACGTGGTGGACTCGCCGTGAGTTTAGCGATAGACAGCGGCACCTCGAGTGCCGCGCACCCCGTCGCACAGTGCGCGGCCCACGTGCTACTTGCTGCCTGCAGATCATGATCCACATGCAGCGCAGTCAATGGCACCCCAAGGTCGTTCCGGCGCGCCGCGAGCGCGTGCAGCAGCACCGTGGAGTCCCGCCCGCCGCTTAGCGCAACAACGACCTGGGTGACGCCGCCAGCCTGCGCCAGCAACGCGTGGCAGGCAGTGAGCAGGGTCGCTTCGAACGCCGCAGGATCGTGATCCACGCGTCGCAACTCAAGCCTACTTTTCAGTGAACTCGCCGAACTGGTTGAGCCGCGCGTGACGCTGCTGGACGAGCGCATCGGGATCGAGCGCCAGCAATTTTTCGAGCGCAGCGTGGATCGCAGCGCCGACTCTGTCAGTGATTAAGGAATAATCCCGGTGCGCGCCGCCGAGCGGCTCTTCAATCACGGTATCAATCAACTTGAGTTGCTTTAAACGTTCCGAAGTAATGCCCATGGCCTCTGCCGCATCGGCGGCCCGATCAGCGCTTTTCCAGAGGATCGATGCACAGCCCTCCGGCGAGATTACGGCATAGGTCGCGTACTGCAGCATGATGAGGCGATCAGCCACGCCAATCGCGAGCGCACCACCCGAGCCACCTTCGCCGATCACGGTCGCAATAATCGGCACGCGCAGATTCGCCATCACCAGCAAATTACGCGCGATGGCTTCGCTCTGTCCGCGCTCTTCAGCATCGATCCCGGGGTACGCACCAGGGGTGTCAATAAAGGTAAGTACCGGCAAGCGAAAACGCTCCGCGAGCTGCAGGATACGCAGCGCCTTGCGATAACCTTCCGGCTTCGGCATCCCGAAGTTGCGGTACAGATTCTCCTTTGTATTGCGGCCCTTCTGGTGCCCAATGAAGGCCACTCCGCGACCGCGAAAGCGCGCAATGCCGCTCACAATCGCCGGATCCTCCGAGAACATCCGGTCACCATGGAGCTCAGTCACCTGCTCGCACAGGCGCGCCACGTAATCCAACGCAAACGGACGCTGTGGGTGGCGCGCGAGCTTGGCAATCTGCCAGGGCGTGAGGGCGCTAAAGATCTGCCGCGTGAGTTCGCGTGAGCGCTCCTGGAGGCGTCCGATCTCTTCCGAAATATTAAGTTCCGAATCGTTACCCACCTTGCGCAGGGCTTCGATTTTTGCTTCGAGCTCCGCGATCGGCTGCTCAAAGTCGAGAAACTGATAATGGATACCCGCGTTTTCGCTGAAGACCTCGGCCATGCTAGTTCCAGAAGATTTTTAGTTGGTGAGAGATTCAGTATTCAACCCGGACTGCCGTTGGTCCGAGTTGACCACGCAGTTGCTCCAACAAGGCTTCGCACGCCTGTACCCGCCATTCTTCGCCCAGCCGCAAACGGGCGCGCGCGGAGCCGTTGCCGTACTCGACGGCGACCGGACAGGTGCCACGTCCGTAGTTCTTGAGCGCGCTGTGCAGAGCATCCGTCAAATCCGTCAAGCCCGTGCCCTCCAGCGCAATGACCACCGCGCGCGCATAGCGTTGCCGCGCCTCGTCCATGCTCAGAATCGCCTGCGCATTCAAGGTCGGTTCGCCATTGAATTCATCGACTGCGCACTCGCCGTCGATAATCACGAGGCGGTCGGTTGCCAGCTTATCGACCGCCCCTTCAAGGACCTCATTGTACACAGTGACTTCAACGCGCGCGGTATTGTCATCCAAGGTCAGGATAGCCATCCGACCGCGGCGGCTTTTGGTAAAGCGGAGCGCGACGATGAGGCCGGCGGCACGGCGTCTGCCCGGCTTTAAATCGACCAGGCGCAGCGCGGACAACCCCTGCAATTCGTCGCGATAACGATCGATGGGATGCCCGCTCAGATAGAGCCCGAGGGTGTCTTTTTCCCAATTGAGCAGCTGCGGTTGTGACCACTCCTCGCTGGCCAGGGCGCGCGTCCACGCCGCCTCATCCAGTGCATCATGGGCATTCCCTTCACGCGCCCCACCGAATAAATCACTCTGACCAAGTGCTGCCGCTTTCGCCTGTTGCTCGGCAGCCTGCAAGGCCGTTTCGAGGATCGTCATCAGCCCGCGGCGCCGTGCGCCAAGCGTATCGAGCGCACCTGCTTTGATTAAAGCCTCCAGCACTCGGCGATTCAACTTGCGGGCATCGTTGCGCCGACATAAATCGAACAAATCGCGATACGGCCCTTGCGCACTGCGCTCCTGCACCAAACTCATCAGGGCAGCCTCGCCGACGCCCTTAATGGCGCCCAAGCCATAGCGAATGGTCTTCGCTTCCGCCACCGTGAAGCGATACCCGCAGGTGTTGAGATTGGGGGGCTCAACCGTGATCTCCAACTGCCGGCATTCATCAATCAGACGCACGACCTTATCAGTGGTATCCATATCTGCCGAGAGCACTGCGGCCATGAAAGCGGCCGGATAATGCGCCTTCAGCCATGCCGTCTGATACGCCACCAACGCATACGCAGCGGAGTGCGATTTATTAAAACCATAGCCTGCGAATTTCTCCATCAGATCGAAGATCTGCGCCGAAACGTCCGGATCGATACCCCGTGCGCTCGAACCATCGACAAAGGTCGCGCGCTGCAGCGCCATCTCATCGGCCTTCTTCTTCCCCATCGCTCGCCGCAGCAGATCGGCGGCACCCAGGGTATAACCCGCCAACACCTGCGCAATCTGCATGACCTGTTCCTGGTACAGGATGACGCCATAAGTGGGTTTCAGAATGCCTTCGAGTTCAAAATGCGGATACTTAACCACCGCACGACCGTGTTTACGATCGATGAAATCGTCCACCATTCCAGATTGCAGCGGCCCCGGCCGGAACAACGCGACCAGCGCGATCAAATCCTCAAAAGTATCGGGGCGCAGGCGCTTGATGAGTTCTTTCATGCCGCGCGATTCGAGCTGGAACACGGCCGTGGTCTGTGCCTGTTGCACGAGCTTGTAAGTTGCCGCGTCCTGCAAAGCCAGCCGCGCGATTTCGAGTGGCGCCTCACCCTGCGTGCGCCGCTGTTGATTGATCTCGCGTACCGTCCAATCGATTATCGTGAGCGTACGCAAGCCCAGGAAATCGAATTTCAGAAGCCCCACTGCTTCGACATCGCTCATGTCGAACTGCGTCACGGCGGTATCGCTGCCCTGCTCGCAGTACAGCGGCATGAATTCGGTCAGGGGCTGCGGCGCAATTACGATGCCGCCCGCGTGCCTGCCGGCATTGCGCGACAAACCTTCCAGGGCAAGCCCAAGATCGATAATCGCGCGCACATCCTCTTCCTCCCGATAACGCACTTTGAGCTGCGGCTCTTCCACCAGCGCGCGATCAAGCGTCATGTTGGGATCAAAGGGCACCAGCTTCGCGAGCTGATCGACAAACCCATAGGGGAAGCCGAGTACGCGGCCGACATCCCGCAACACGGCTTTGGCGGCCATGGTGCCGTAGGTGATGATTTGCGCGACTTTGTCCTGGCCGTACCGCTGGTTAACATAATCGATGACCTCGTCGCGACGATCCATGCAGAAATCGATATCGAAGTCGGGCATGGAAACCCGCTCCGGATTCAAAAAGCGCTCGAACAGCAAATCGTAATCCAACGGATCAAGTTCGGTGATGCCAAGCGCATACGCGACCAGCGAGCCTGCGCCAGATCCGCGTCCGGGACCAACCGGAATTTCGGCGCGTTTGGCCCACTGGATGAAATCTGCCACGATCAGGAAATAACTGGCGAAACCCATCTCGATGATCACGCTAAGCTCGAGCGCAAGCCGCGCTTCGTAGACTTCCGGATTGCGCACCGGCGCGAGTTCGGCGCGGGGTTCTGTCAAGCGACGAAGCAGGCCGGCGCGGGTATCCGTCGCCAGCAGCCCGTTGACCGTGCAGCCTTCCGGCACCGGAAAATTGGGCAGATGGTAGTTACCGAAACTCAGTTCGACATTGCAGCGCCGCGCGATTTCGAGTCCATTCGCCAGCGCATCAGGAAGATCGGCAAACAATTCGTGCATTTCTGCGGCGCTGCGCACGTACTGCTGCGGGGTATACAGATGCGGCCGCCGCGGATCAGCGAGCGTGCGCCCTTCCTGGATACAGACCCGCGCCTCGTGAGCATCAAAATCCGTGGCCTTGAGAAAGCGCGCATCATTGGTCGCTACCAACGGTAGCTCGAGATCATCGGCAAGTCCGACCGCCTCTGCCACATAACGGTCTTCGCCAGCGCGTCCGGTGCGCGCGAGTTCAAGGTAGTATCGGCCCGGAAACAAGTCGGCCCACAAGCGCGCCTGCTGACGCGCCTTTTCGAGCTGACCCTCGAGCAACAATTGGCCGACTTCGCCGTAGATGCCGCAGGACAAGGCGAGCAGGCGCGAACTGCCCTCCGTCAGCCACTCAAATTGAAGATGCGGAATGCCTTGGATTTGCCCTTCGCGATAACTGCGCGTGAGCAACGTCGAAAGCTGGCGAAATCCTTCGCGATCCATGCACAACAGCACCACGCGCGCGCGGGCGATGCCTTCGCCGACGTGACGCACCCAGAATTCGGCACCGATAATAGGCTTGATGCCGGCCCGCTCTGCTTCCTGGTAGAACTTCACGGCTGCAAACGCATTGCTCTGATCGGTCAGCGCCGCGGCCGGAATCCCTGCTTCGCGCAGCTGTTCCATCAGTTCTGGAAGACGAATCAGGCCATCAACTAGCGAAAACTCAGTGTGCAAATGCAGATGAACAAATGACGCGCTCATGGCTATGCGTCAGAACTTGGTTTAGCGGCGATGACAGACGTCTGCGCCAGGCGCAGGGCG
>JANOVQ010000458.1:0-2051 GCA_031417495.1 Pseudomonadota bacterium
ATTCGAGCAGACGATTCGTGCTCGCCTCCACCCGCTGTGGTTGTTGCTCCCATGCGGCGCGCGCGATGTGCCGCTCGAAGGCCGAGACATGGAAATAATCCTCCACATCGACCGTAAAGGCATTCGCAAGTTCGCGGGTAGGTTCTGTTGGAGTGTTCATCGAGTTCAGGGCTTGGAGTAGTATCGGTCCAGCTCGGCACCAGCTTTAACATTGCACTACTTGCGGAAATATAACAGCGCGGCCGTCCCCAACATCAGCAAAAGCACGCCGCCGACCACCAGCCACCAGGGAACGCCGCGTCGCCCACTCTGTCCATGCGGCGGCAAAGGCTCGCCGGAAGCGTCCATGCCCTGGCGTGCCACATCGCCGGATAGATTATCAAATGCACGTTGCATAGCCGCGAGCTTTGCTTCGAGCTTACGAATTTCACCAATCGCGCCATCGTCTACCGCCCGAACCGCACGGGATGCGGTGGCAGTTGTCGCCTTTGGCGCAGGAGTCTGTCGCACCGACTGCTGCTCTGGGACCGAGAGCCTTACCGCAACCGCCTCATCTTCGTCTTTTCCGGTATCCTGCTCGGAGGTGATCTCAGTGGTGATCTGGCGCAAATTCTTAAATGTCACGTGATGGGAATCTTCAAGGCTCGAGTTCAGCAAAAGTCGATCCATCAGCGTATTGATTCGCCGGGGAACCCCCGAGGTGAATTGGTACACGCCAAGAAACACATCGTTCTCAATATCCGGATCAACGGTCCAACCGACCTTCGTCAGGCGATGCTTGACATAGGTTTCCGTTTCGGGCGGTGATAAGGGCTTTAGATGGTACGCCGCCAGCACGCGCTGACGCAGTTGCTCCAGGCCCGGCGAACGCATCATTGCGCGAAATTCGCGCTGCCCGAGCAGAAAGCTCTGCACCACCGGCGCTCCGTGGTGATCGAAGTTCGACAGCATGCGCAATTCTTCCAGCGAACTCCGTGGCAAATTTTGCGCCTCATCGACCACCAACAACACGCGCTTACCTTCATCCACGCAACTCTTGAAAAAAACTTCGAGTTGCTTCAGCAGCGATGCTTTCGAGAGCCGTTCAAAGGGTAAATCGAACTCCGCACACACCAGCCTCAGTAAATCGCTCTCATTGATGTTCGTCGAGACAATCTTGGCCGCCACGATGTCCTTGGCTTCGAGTTCACGAAAGAGATTATTCACCAGCATGGTTTTGCCGGTGCCCACATCGCCGGTGACGATAATGAAGCCCTGACCTTGCTGAATGCCGTAACGCAAATAAGCCATCGCACGCTGATGGCCCGTGCTCTGGAAATAGAACGCGGGATCGGGGTTCAGCTGAAACGGCTTACCCGAAAATCGGTAGAAGTCTTCGTACACTGTGTTTTCGCTTACGTGCTAGAACGCATAACTCAGCGTTCCGGAGATTGAGTTTTCCTGAAAATCGTTCGTTCCGAAGTCCGAAGTGTTTTCCGAATAGGAGTAACTCAGGCGGGTACTGACATTCGGCCCAAGGATGTAGGAAAGGCTTGGCGTGATAAAGATCGCTTGCGTCGATTCCTGTTGACCATCGCCACTGCGATCCTGGTAGTCCACGTTAAAGTTACTTGAAAGTCGCTTGCCCAGTGGACGCGACCAGCTGAAGGTCATCCCGATGGCTTTCTCCAGGGTCTGCGTACGACCGGATTCCTGCTCAGACCGGAACACCCTCAGCGAGAAGGTGTTAAGCCGGTACTCGTAGCCGATATTGCTATTAAAATTTCTTGAGACAAACACGTCGTTCGTTAGCGACAGGTTGGAGTTTCGCAACAGCGGATTTGCCAGATCGAGGGGATTGAACGGCGTCGTTAGCGGATTCCCGAACACATCGCGATTCTGGAACAGCTGCTGCTGTTGGCGTTGCAGTACCTCCGCGGTGGTGGATAAATTCTCGCTATAGGATCCTGTAATTGAGACGCGCCGCAGTCGATGCGAGAAAGAAAAATTCTTGGTTGAGCCGAACGAACGATGCCCAAAGGAACCGGTAAGAGAGGTGCGCGGCGTCGGGG
>JANOVQ010000459.1:0-3593 GCA_031417495.1 Pseudomonadota bacterium
TTCACTAGCTTATCCCTACCCGACTTTTCCGTCGCCTGAAGGCGAGGGGTTTACGGATCCCCTATCGGGGACTCTAAATAGCTGATCGTAAATACCGTCCAGTCATGCAGCAGAGGCCAACGCGGGCTGACTGCCCGGGAAAGGTTGGCAAACTTGCAGAATCGCCGGACGGCGTTCATCAGGGTGTCGAGATTTTTATAGCGATGATTGCGCGTGACCGTATCATGTAATTGCTTCCAAAGTCGTTCGATTCGATTCACCCAGGGATGGTAGGTCGGCTGGAATAAGCGTTTAACTCTGGGGTGTCGCGCCAGCCAGCCTTGCACCACGCGACTGTCGTGAATGCGATAGTTATCCAAGATTGTCCGTGCCGATTCAAAACTGACCTGGTGTGCTGATTGAGTTCCCGGCAACAAGTGCGGCAACTCGTGTTCGAGCGCCTCACTCACGCGCACCTCGCGATATTCGGGATGTGTGAGTTCGCCCCACAACGCACGGCAGCGCTGTGATAGCCAAATGTTCAATTCTCCGAAACTGCTGAAGGTCTCGCGGACCGCCTCCTGCCACACCCGACGCCGACTATCCTGCACGTTCTTCTCCACCACCTCCTTCTCCCAACCCGAGGCCACGTTGCAGAAGTCCGGATCAAACAGATAGTGTGCGCACAACGCCGAGAACCGCGCGTTAACCACCCTACCTTTGCCCTTCTTGACCTTGTCCACCGCCGTCTTCATGTTGTCGTAAATACCGCGTCGTGGGATCCAGCTTCTTGAGCTTCTCAACGCGTTGATACTTCGGCTCACTGCCGTGGGGTTGGCGTAGCCACTTCTTAACCGTGTTGCGCGACACACTCGTGCGTCGAACAATCTCACTGATCGACAGACGATCCCGAAAATACATCCGCCGAATCTTCCCGTACATCACCATGGTGATCATCCTCCATTGCTCCTGAGCAGATATTGCTCAGGACGGATTCAACACCCTGGTCAGTTTTCAATCGGCAGAACCTCCTCGTCGGTACCGACCACCAGGATTTACTTTAACTGATTAAATATTAACAACGGCTCACACACAAAATTTCTGACAGGCTCGACTGCGCGGTCATCCGTGCCCAAGCCGAGCGCCGCAAACATCGCGATGAGACGTTACGCGCGAGCCTGGGCATTTTGCGCCTGGCCCACGACTTCAGCTCTGAGCAGTTGGAGGTTGCCTGCCAACGGGCGCTCGACCTGAAGAGCGTCAGCTATCGCGCGGTGGTAACACTGCTCAAATCGGCGCCGCCGACGGTGCCGCCACCACTCCCGAAGGTTGTGCACGACAATGTGCGCGGTGCGGCCTACTTCGGAGGCACGCCCACATGTTAATCGAACCCGTTACTGACCCAACTGCAGACGTTAGGACTGCGCGGGATGAGTCGCGCCCTGGAACATCAACAGCGCAACCCGGAAGCCGCGGCGTTGCCGTTCGAAGACCGTCTGACTTTGCTGCTGCAGCACGAGCAGACCGAGCGACAATCGACTCGCCTGGCGCAACGCTTACGCTGGGCAGCCGGCAAGGAGCCGTTACTGCCAACGCGCAAGGGGGCCTTCATGACGCGAGCGAACGCCGCGCAGCGACTCGCGATCGCGGTGAAACACGCGACTGAGCGACGCCCGGAACTAGCGAAGCTTACTGTTTCTCCGCACACGATCCGTCACTATCTAGCTTCCCTGACTATGTAGCGTACATGCTTTCGGAACCTAGTTTTTCCCGATGAACGCGGACAGCGGTAGCGACATAGTCTTGGCTCCTTCCATCAGCCCCGTACAGGGGAAGGAGTCCGCCGTGAAGTACGTCATCAACGAACACTTGGTTTTATCACGGGTACCTGAAGGTCCTCTTGCGCCATACATGGGCCCGTTTGCGGAGTCATTGACTCGACAGGGATACACCCCGCGCTACATTCACCGGCAAGTCATGCTCGCCGCGTGTTTTAGCCGATGGCTTGAACAGACGGAAGTTCCAGCACATCGCATCACCTCCGAACATCCGGTGCGGTATTTGAGATTTCGGTATCGGCGGCGGCGACCGAACCAGGGGGATCCGGCGGCGCTGGGTCATTTCATTGAGTTTCTGCGTTGCGAGAGGGTGATCGCCGCTGAAAAGGTACCCGCACGCCAACTGACGCCAGTGGAACAGTGCGTGCAGGCCTACGAGCAATACCTGCGCGAGGAGCGGGTTCTGGCGCAGGCGACGATCGTCAACTACGCGCCATTCATTGACCGGTTCCTCCGCGACCGTTTCGGCGCCGAGCCCGTGAAGCTGTCGAGTTTGCGTGCGAGGGATGTTGTGCGGTTTGTCCAACGACAAGCGCGGCTGCTACACCTGAAACGAGCGAAGCTCCTGACGTGCGCGCTGCGCTCGTTTTTGCGCTACGCACGCTATCGCGGACAGATCCAATTGGATTTGGCCGCGGTCGTCCCGTGTGTGGCGAACTGGTCGATGCCTTCGATCCCCCGCGGGATTGCACCCGATCAAGTACGCCGACTGCTGTGTCAAATCGACCGCAGTACGGCAGTTGGGCGGCGCGACTACGCGATCCTGCTGCTGCTCGCCCGACTGGGTTTGCGTTCCGGGGAAGTGACCTTCTTGGAACTCGAGGACATTGACTGGCAAGGTGGATGTTTGATCGTACACGGCAAGAGTGGTCGTCGGGCCCAACTTCCCTTGCCGAAGGATGTGGGCGACGCGATCGTGGCCTATTTGCGCAATGGACGGCCCCGCTCCAGCAGTCGTCGCGTGTTCTTGCGCGCCAGAGCCCCCGTTCGTGGCTTTCTGACTCAGTGTGCGGTCGGAACGATTGTCCGCCATGCACTCCTGCGTGTCGGGATCGAGGCACCCACCACCGGGGCCCATCAGTTTCGCCATGGACTGGCTGCGCAGATGTTACGTCAGGGCGCCTCCCTCGCGCAGATCGGCGAACTGTTAGGTCACAGAAGCCCCGAGACGACGAAGATCTACACCAAGGTTGATCTCGATGCGCTGCGCACGCTCGCGTTGCCTTGGCCGGGAGGTGTGCAATGAATACCCTCCGACAAACCGTCCAGGAGTACCTGGCCATGCGGCGCAGCCTCGGATTCAGGCTGCAGCGTGCTGAACCACCGCTGCTTGACTTCGTCAGCTTCCTCGAGCAGCACCGCGCCACCTATATCACGCTCCAATTGGCCCTCGCCTGGGCCAAACAACCCTCGGGTGGACAACCCGATACGCGGGCGGCACAGCGTTTGAGCTTCGTGCGTCTCTTTGCGCGCTATCGAAGCGCCACTGATCCGCGCACTCAAATTCCCCCTGCGGGGTTGCTGCCGTTCCGGCCCAAGCGCGCGCGACCGTACCTGTACTCTGACCAGGAGATTCAGCAGTTACTACACGCCGCGCTGCATAGGCCGCCCTCCCCACGGCACCGTAAACGCTGCGCATTGTTGCCGTGGGTCTACTATTGTCTGTTCGGGCTGCTCAGCGTCTCGGGTTTACGGTTAGGTGAGGCACGTAATCTCGAGCTTGAAGATGTCGATCTGAAGGCTGGGGTGTTAACGATCCGTGGCGCCAAGTTCGGG
>JANOVQ010000460.1:0-8580 GCA_031417495.1 Pseudomonadota bacterium
CTGGTTTTCAGTAATCTGGCTCATGACTGATTCCGTTAGCGCAAACCGCCAGGCGATGAGTCGAAACGTTACGGGGATGCGGCTTGGAAGTCGCAAGCGACTTCCAAGATTGCTGCAAGATTTGCCAGGAGTAGGACGAGAGTATTCATTGATGTTTCGCTTCGGCGCTTTTCAGCTAGACCTGCCAGCCGCGCGTCTCTGGTGCGGCGAGGTGGCGTTGTGCCTGACGCCAAAAGCTTTTGATGTGCTGCACTATCTGGTGGCACACCCCGGCGAACTGGTGACCAAGGACGAACTCTGGCGGGCAGTCTGGCCGAATGTGATCGTCACCGATGCGGCGCTCACGGTATGTATGAGCGAGGTGCGCAAAGCGCTCGGGGATGAGGCCAAAGCGCCGCGCTATATAGCAACGGTGCATCGGCGCGGTTATCGCTTTATCGCGCCGGTAAGGGGGCCGGCGCCGGTGTCGCGCAGGCGGAACGCGCCGGGCCTGATCGTTGGCCGCGATCTGGAGTTGGCGCAGCTACGCGCGCATTTGGACCGCGCACTGGGTGGCGAGCGCCAGATTGTGTTTATCTCCGGGGAACCCGGGATCGGCAAGACTTCGTTGATCGAAACCTTACTGGCCCAGTCGACGAGCGCAACGGATTTATGGGTTGGCCGCGGCCAATGTGTCGAGCACTCCGGCGCTGCCGAAGCCTATCTCCCAGTGCTCGATGCCTTGAGCCGATTGGCCCGTGGGCCACAGGGCGAGCGTCTCCTCGCGCTGCTCGCACAATCTGCGCCGTCCTGGCTGGCGCAGATGCCAAGCCTGCTTAGTGCCGACGATGCAGCAAGCCTGCAAAGCAGGGTCGGTGGTACGTCGCGCGATCGGATGCTGCGGGAGCTGGCGGAAGCCGTAGAAGTGATCACCAGGGTGGCACCGCTAGTCTTGTGGCTGGAGGACCTGCACTGGAGCGATCACGCGACGCTCGATTGGCTCGCATTCCTGGCGCGACGCGACGAACCCGCGCGCCTGTTGCTCCTCGGGACTTATCGACCCGTTGAACTGATCCTGACCGAACATCCCCTGCGTAGCCTTAAGCAGGAGTTGCGCGCACACCGGCGGTGCGAAGAATTGCCCTTGAGCCTGCTCAGCGCCGCGGCCGTCGAAAGTTATCTCGCCGCGCGGCTCGACGCGGAACCAGTAACGAGGGGCGGTGATGCCTGCCCAGCGCGCGAGGGCTTGCGCAATCTGGCCAGTGTGATTCACCAACGCACAGACGGTAATCCGCTGTTCATGGTCAATATCGTTGATTACCTGCGCGCGCAGAGCTTAATTCCGGTGGAAGTGGGCCCGGCATCGCTGCCGAATGAGGCAACGGTGAGTGCCGCGATACCGGACGGCTTGCATCAGATGATCACCCGCCAGTTCGAACGACTTGCCACCCCAGATCAACAACTGCTGGAAACTGCGAGCATTGCCGGGGTCGAATTTTCGGCCGCTACGCTTGCTGCGGGCTTGGATGCCCCGCTTCCAGAGGTTGAAGCTCGCTGTGCTGTATTAGCACGGGGCGAGAGATTTCTGCGTACGTGCGGGATCACCGAATGGCCCGATGGCACGGTCGCGACACGTTATGGCTTCATCCACGCCTTGTATCGCGAAGTAATCTATAACCGCGTGCCAGCCGGCACGGCGGCCGGCTGGCATCGCTTGATCGCGGCACGCGAAGTCGCGGCCTTCGGTCCGCGCGCAAACGAGATCGCACCCGAACTGGCGCTGCATTGGACGCGCGGACGCGATTACGCACGCGCCGCGCAGTATTGTCTACTTGCTGGCGACAACGCCATGCGTAGGTCCGCCTACCTCGATGCTATCGAGCAGTTCCGCCGCGGCTTGGAACTGCTCGTGAAATCGTCAGATGCACCAGCACGGGACAGTTGCGAACTCGCTTTGCGACTCGCGTTGGGGCCCGCCCTGATTGCCACACTCGGCAATGCCGCAGCCGAAGTCGAGGCGTGTTATGTCCGGGCCGGCGAGGTTTGCGAGTCGCTCGGCGAGCACGCCCAGTTGTTTCAGGTGCTGTTCGGGCTGCGCTCTGCCGCACTCACGCGCGGCGAATTGCGCAAAGCCGATGCGTATGGCGAACGCCTGCTGGCACTCGCCCTGCGGCAACAGGACCGCGGTCTGTTGCTGGAAGCGTACCTCGCGCTGGGCAACACGGCGTTTCAACTCGGGGAGCTGCAGCGGGCACGGACTTATCTCGCACAGGGTATTGCGCTCTACGAGCCGGCGCTGCATCAAACGCACGCGGTGAGTTACGGCATGGATCCCGGGATGTTCTGTCTGTCGCTGATGGCGCTGGTCCTGCAATTGCTCGGGTATCCGGCGCAGGCACGCGCGCGGAGCGTTGAAGCGCTCGCGCTGGCGGCTAATGTGGCCCATCCCTATACCTCGGCGATGGCGGCGAATTTCGCCGCATGGTTCCACCAGACCCGACGGGAACCGGCGTTGACGGAGTCGCATGCGGAGAGGGCAATTGAGCTCGCCGCCCGCCATGGATTTGTCTCGGCCAAGCTGCTGGCTGGCATGCGGCGCGCATGGGCCCTCGGCGAGCGTGGTGAACATGCCGCGGGAATTGTGCAATTGCAGGCAGGGATCGCCGAGTGGCGGAATAGCGGTGCCGTGCTTGCGCACCCGCATTTCCTCGGGATGCTCGCGACCGCATATGCGCGCAATGGGCAATACGAAGACGCGTTGGCCGCGCTCTCGGAGGCGCTGCAGGCCACGGAACAAACCGACGAACGGTGGCTGCAGGGTGATTTGTGTCGACTGCAAGGGGAGTTACTTCTTGCCACACAGGCGGTCGCACCGGCTGAAACTGTCCTACTCCGGGCGATCGAGTATGCGCGCGAGCAGCGGGCCAGGCTGTGGCAATTGCGTGCGGCACTGGTGTTGAGTCGTCATTGGCGGCAACAGGGTCAATGCGCGCAGGCCTACACTGTGCTACACGAAATCCTGGATGAGTTCGACGAAGGGTTCGATACCCCAGACCTGGCCGAAGCCGAGACGCTGCTGCAAGCACTCAGTGCGCCACGCACTGACGCATAGTTCGCCTTTGGTCGATAACGTTTTATTGGCCATCCGAGTAGTGGCGAGTTTCTCTAATTTGAGCGTCTTGAGTCGGGAATCATGGGCGCCCGGTCATGATAAGGGTTGTTAGATGCCCGCCGTTCAGCACTGCGTGTGCGCGTGAGATTGCGCTAAACTGCACCGCAGAGATTCACGGCCCGTCAACGCCAGTCAGGCCGACCTGCTACTCTTTTACCCCGAGAACGCGCCGAGAACTCGGTGTGAGCGTCATGTGCTCTGTGCAGTCGACAGTTCTTCGAGCAGGGCCTTGGCCTCCTGTAGGTCTTTGGTCTCGAAGCCTTCAGTGAACCAATCATAGATTGGCGCGAGGAGCGCCGCCGCTTCTGCGGACTTACCCTGGCTTTGCCATAAGCGCGCGAGGCTCGTCGCCGTCCGCAATTCCCAAGACTTCGCTTGCTGTTCGCGTGCCACCGTTAGCGCGCAAGTGAGCACAAGCTCCGCGTTTTCGATTTGGCCTAATCGTTCGAGCACCACGCCTTTGACACGTAAATTCTCGACGAGCCACCAGCGTTCGCCCCACCCCGGGCGTTCGATCTGTCCGATACTCTCGTTGACGACTTCGAGCGCGCCGAGCAGGTCGCCACTACGGGCAAGCGCATCCGCCAGCGCCGCTTTCATGTACGGCGCTAGGAAAAAGGCGCCGTCACCTTGCCATGCGGCGATCGTATTTCGTAAGTCTTGAGCCTGATTTTTGTCGTTGTCTATCCGCGATTCGGCGAGGGCAAGAAACATCGGCCCGAGGAGATCGGCATACACCGGCAACGCGTTCTCTCGTCCAAAATGAATAGCCTCCTCCGCGAATTGGGCCAGGTCCTTGGGTTCGCCGCGAAAATCTAAAACCAATGCGCTCACTGTGAGCGCATAAAGAATCATGAAAGGATTTTTCGAAGCCCGCGCATTCATGAGATGTGTGCGGTGCGCGGTGCGCGCCTGGTCAGGATAACCAAGCGCCCAGTTCCAGTATCCAGCGTAGGTATCTACATTGTCGCGGGGATCCATATTGATCACCCTGACCACGTAGAGATGATCTTTTGGCACATACACCCGATAAAGGTTCGCCGCATGGGTGCGTGCATCCAGCCAGCGACCGTTGCCTAAGCTCCCAAATGTCTCTAACAACTCGCCGATCGTCCGCAGGCCCCCGTCCGCGGTCAGTGCCGCCGCAGACGAAGCTTCTGTCGCCCAGGTGGAAGCATCGTCGACACGCCCCTGCACGCAGAGATTGGCATAGAGATTGTAGTAAATGCCTGCGAGTGCCTCACGCCGGTCGAGGGACTTCGCCAACGCAAGCGCGGGATGCATCGCCGACCATACTTCCGGTTTGTGCCAGCCGCTGCGCATCATCCATGCGGCCCCGAGCAGGACGCGTAGATCAAGTTCCTGTGCGTCGCGCGCAGGGGACGGTGCAAGCGCTGCCAATAATTCAAGCCCCCGGCTGAGGTGTGAAATCGCCTCCTGGGCCGCCACCCGCGCCAACGCCGATACGCCGGCTTTGTGCCACAGCGGAACAGCGGTCTGAATCATTCCTGCGGCCGTGTAGTGATGCGCCAACAACTCGGGTTGGGTCTCCTTCGCGTGGGGAATCTCGCGCTCGAGGGCGCCTGCAATTGCAGCGTGCAAGGCTTGCCGCCGTGTCCTGACCAGCGAGTCGTACGCTGCGTCTTGCACTAGGGCGTGTTTGAAAATGAATACCGCTTCAGGCAACGCTCCGCGTCGAAACGCCAGTCCCGAGTCGACCAGGCGCTGCAATCCCTCCTGCAATGTAGCGTTGTCCAGACTCGTCACTGCCCGCAACAGCGGGTATGGAAATTCGCGCCCGAACACCGCCGCGGTTTGCGCGATCTCCTTGACGAGTGGATCGCGATCGAGACGCGCCATCAAAGAATCTCGCAGGGTTGAGGGGACCTGCAAGTCTCCGCTGCTGCCAGTAAATTCGTAGCGGTCGCCCATATCACGCAATTGCGCGGATTCGAGCAGCGAGCGGGTCAGTTCCTCGACGAACAGGGGTACGCCATCCGTCTTCTCGATGATTTGTTCGAGCAAGCCGGCCGGCAGCACTTTCCCTGCTGCGAGTCGCGTCACAATCGCGCCGCTCTGCGTGCGGCTCAAGCGCGATAGCGCCAGCGCCGTGACATGTCCATGCGTCGTCCAGCGGGATTCAAATTCAGGACGGTGCGTCAACACCAGCAAGAGTCGCGCGGCGCTCGCACGGCTGATGAGGAGATCGAGAAACTCGCGCGTGGTGGGATCTACCCAGTGCAAATCTTCGAACAAAATCAGCGCGCAATCATTCCGGGCGACCGCTAAGGTCAGATCGACTGCAGCGGCGAGCGTGTCTTCTTTCTGGCGTTGCGGGGTGCTGGTCAGAACCGGATAACGCTCGCCGGTCGGAATCGACAACATCATCGCAAGCAGTTGCGCATGCTGGCGTGGCAGTCCGAGACGACTCACGACGAGGTCTTCGAGGGCCTCGAGTTTCTGCTCGGTACTGGCGTCAGGCGTAAATCCCAGTGCGCGCTCCAGGTGCGCGGTAAGGGGATAGTAGGCAGTGTTCGCGTAATAGGGAGAGCACTGGAAGCGCAGCACCTGAAGATTGTCGCCACCAAGCGTCTCACGGAGTTCACGCAGCAGACGTGACTTGCCGAGTCCTGGTTCGCCGGCAATCAAGATCACCTGGCCTTCGCCTTCCTGTGCAAGTTGCCAGCGGTCAGTGAGTAACCCAATTTCCTGGGCGCGGCCCACCAACGGTGTGAGGCCGCTATGCGTTGCGGCGTCGAAGCGGCTTGCCGACGCACGCACGCCCGCCACGCGTGTCGCCTGCAAAGGCGCGGGCACCCCCTTCATGACTACCTCGCCGAGATCAACGAGATCAAACTGTCCCGCGAGCAGTTGACGCGTCACGTCGCTGATCACGATTGTGCCCGGGCTGGCATGCGCCTGTAGTCGTGCCGCGACATTCGGCGTCTCGCCAATTGCCAAGCGGTCATTCAGTCCACCGATGCTGCTTTCGCCAACCACCACCAATCCGGAGTGAATCCCGATTCGCACGGCGATCTGTATTTGCGCCTGCTGCTCTAGGCGTGCACTTAAGGCGGAGACCTCAGCCAGAATCGCCAATCCCGCGTGTGCCGCGCGTATCGCGTCGTCTTCATGGGCGCGTGGATATCCAAAATATACGAGGATGCCATCGCCTAGGAACTGCGCAACATGCCCGTCATAGCGTCGGACCACGTCATTTGCCACACGCTGATAGCTTTGGATAATCGCACGCAGATCTTCGGGATCGACCCGTGACGATAAGGCCGTGGATTCAACAAGGTCGCAGAACATCACCGTTATCTGGCGGCGCTCGTCTTTGGGCGCAGCCTTCGACTTCAGGGTGTTCTCATCAAGGTGACCGAGAATGTCGCTACCCGGTGCTGGCCGCGTCGATTGTCCATCGACTGTTGCCACGAGTCCGGTGTCCTTTTGCATTTGCGCGGCGCCGCACGCCAAACAGAACCTCGCGTTCGGCGGAAGCTCCACATTGCAACTTAGGCAGCGCATTGCGAAGGCTGCACCGCATTCGAGGCAAAATCGCGCTCGGTCGGGGTTATCGTGCTGGCAGGCGGCGCACTTCATCGACTCATTGTAGAGGAACCCGCAGGTCGCCTGGGCGAGAACTCTCCCGTACGCTAGACCGGGATACCCGGGGACAGTTTACGGATTTCAAGACGGCTAGCCGCTTACGCGCTCAAAGCCAGTGAGGATTAGCCCGTAATCGGTAAACTGTCCCATTGAGTTCCCAATGTTTAGATCGAAGCACAGAACCATGCACCTGTCTGGACCGCGAATATGAACTTGCGCGTGATCGGCGTAATTGGTCGTCCCTGATAAAGTCGCTTATCGCACCGTAAGCGGATGCGGGCAATTTTTGGCGTGGGGTCTTCTCTCCGCGCAAATTTGCAAGCTTCCGTTCTGTTCAACCCATAAATCTTGCAAAGCCAACTCGCCATTCACACGAGTGGTTCTCTAATTCCGCCGCGCAGAATGCTTTTTTCGGCGGCGACCAATTAGTCGCCCCTGAAAAAGTCATTTAGCCGGTGATGGGGCACCTGAAAGAAGACGATCGGCCGCGCTTGCCATGCCTTGGCGCCTTCCATCGGCGAGGCTCGGTGCCGGAGCTTCGTTTATTTGTTTATTGAGGACTGCCCTATGTGCGGTTGTGAACCGATACCGGGATCTTACTGCGGTAGGCTTGCCGCGCAGCGAAGGGCCAGGAACGACAGTTGTCACAACAACAACGTTGCTGACGATCATGCGCAGTTCAGAACTAGTTCCACTACATGAGCGTATTCCTCACCGTCGCATTGCTGCTAGTCGTGCACGCAAATAATTGAGTGGAGTACAGCATGTCGAATCCATCACGTCTGTTTGCCCTCGCGGGCTTTCTGTTGTGCTCGTTGTGCGCCGCGCCGCTCGCGCGCGCGGCCTACGCCGATCCGTCCGGGCGAGTGGCGCGCGTTAACCATGCCGAAGGTGAGGTGAGCTACTCGCCTGCGGGCGAGGACCAGTGGCTGAACCTCGTGCGGAATCGACCGCTAATCCGCGGTGATCGACTCTGGACCGATCGTGATGCTCGTGCGGAGTTGCAGGTGGGCAGCGCCGCCATCCGGCTTGGGCCGAACACTGGCCTCGAGTTCCTGGACTTGAACGATCATATCGCGCAGTTAGAGGTGACGCAGGGCACGCTTAATCTGCGCGTGCGTCACTTGTATGCCGGGCAGAGCTACGAAGTGGCAACGCCGACGCTGGCCTTCATCGTCAATCAGGCGGGACGTTATCGCATCGATGTCGACCCGCAGAATGACCAAACCACCATCACAGTGTGGGAAGGCGCCGGCGAGGCTTACGGCAAAAACGCCAGTTTTCCGCTACGCGCGGGCGACGCGGTGCGCTTCTATGACGCCGATCTGGGTGATTATGAAATATTCGGGCTACCGCGCGAGGATGACTTCGATCGCTATGCGCTCGAACGCGACCAGCGACTCGACCGTTCCGCGTCCCTGCGCTATCTGGACGACGAGGTGGTCGGATACGCAGATCTGGACGAGTACGGTAGCTGGCGTCCGGTGCGGAGCTACGGCAACGTGTGGTTCCCCGAGCGGGTGGACGCCGATTGGGCGCCTTACCGCGATGGTCACTGGGTTTGGCAGGAACCGTGGGGTTGGACTTGGGTCGATAACGCGCCCTGGGGTTTCGCACCGTCGCACTACGGTCGTTGGGTTTCTGTAGCCGATCGTTGGGGCTGGATCCCGGGACCACGTAACGTGCGTCCCATCTATGCGCCCGCGCTGGTCGCATTTGTCGGTGGCCGTAATTGGAGCGTGTCGCTCTCATTCGGTGGTGGGTCGCCGATCGGTTGGTTCGCGCTCGGCCCGCGCGAAGCCTACGTGCCTTCGTATCAC
>JANOVQ010000461.1:0-7448 GCA_031417495.1 Pseudomonadota bacterium
CGTGGCGCTGGAATGGTTGGTGCCGCAGATGAATCGCCTGGAGCGTGCCGGCAATGCAGTGACCTGGAACAATAACTGGTTTGTGCGCGGGCCCGAGACCTTACCGTTCAAGTGGAAATCCCGCTAAAGTCCTCCTGACACATCAATTTCTGGAGTTCAAGATAATGTCCCGGCATACCACCCCTGAACCCTTCAAGATTGAGGTGGCAGACGCGGTGCTCAGCGATCTCCGCGCACGACTTGAGCGTGTGCGCTGGCCCGGCGAAATCCCGAACTCTGAATGGGATTACGGGACCAACTTGGCCTATCTGCAGGAGTTGGTTGACTACTGGTGCACACGCTACGACTGGCGATTGCACGAACGGCAGCTCAACCGATGGCCACAATTTCGCGTGACCATCGATGGTCAGCGACTCCACTACATTCATGCACGCGGCAAAGGCCCGCAACCGTTTCCGCTGATTATCACGCACGGCTGGCCCGGATCGATCGCCGAGTTCATGGCGATCATCGGTCCGTTGGTCGATCCGGCGGCGCATGGTGGCGATCCCGCAGACGCGTTCGATGTTATCGCACCCTCGCTCCCTGGCTATGGATTTTCCGATCCCACGCAGGAGCGGCAGGTGAACATCGCGCGCATTGGCGAGTGGTTCGCGGTGCTAATGAACGATGTCCTGGGCTATGCCCGATACGGTGCGCAAGGGGGCGATTGGGGCGCGATGGTCACCTCAAGACTCGGCTTTATCGACGCCGAACACGTGGCCGGCATTCACCTCAACATGGTCGGAGTCGCTGCGCATCCAGCCAATCGCCAGAACCTCTCGCCGGCCGAGCAAACCTTTTTGAAGTCGATGGAGCACTGGCGTAATGAAGAAACTGGCTATCAGGGCATTCAAGGCACGAAGCCGCAGACCTTGAGCTACGCGCTGAATGATTCGCCGCTTGGTTTGTGCGCGTGGATTGTTGAGAAATTCCGCAGCTGGAGCGATTGCGGCGGCAATCTCGAACGCTCGTACACCAAAGATCAACTCCTGACGAACATCATGGTTTACTGGGTGACCCAGACGATCAATTCCTCCACGCGACTGTACTATGAGGAGCGCCATCATCCGTGGCGGATGGGCAAGGACGACAAGATCACGGTACCAACCGCGCTAGCCCTGTTTCCCAAAGAGATTGCCACCCCCCCGCGTGAATGGGCCGAACGGGCCTACAACGTGCAGCGCTGGACCACGATGCCTGCCGGTGGGCATTTCGCGGCGATGGAACAACCGCAGTTGCTTGTGGCGGACATCCGCGCTTTCTTTCGGGCGTTACGGTAGAGGGACCTGATGTACTTTTCGCTGTTGCTGACCTTCGCGGCGATTGCGGTTGCGCTAACCGGTTCGATTGGGGTGGTGTTCGCGCTCGGGCGGCGCGCCCAAGGCAACCTTAGCCAACGCGAACGCGCCACGGTGTTTCACCTGCTTTTCGCAGCCTTCAGCACCCTTTTTTTCTCGCTTCTGGTGGCAGCTCTGCTCGCCGGGTTCCCGGCCAGCGAACCGGCAGTCTGGCGGGTTGGCAACGGACTCGCCGCGGTGGTCCATCTTTTTGGGGGGAGCAAGGGCGTCCACGATGCCACGCGGCCAGCGTATGGCGATGTCAATGGGATCGCCCTGGCGACGGGCTGCATCGGAGTGTTCGCGGGAATTATGAATGCCGTTGTGCTCTTCGGATATTTTCCCGCGCTGAGCGCCACGGTGTTTATGCTCGCGACGCTATGGGCATTGGTGGTCACCGCGCTTGCCTTTACGTTCTTACTCGCGACCGGCGGGGACCTCCCCTAGCAGTGCATTGCGCCGCTTGCGACTGTAAACCGCAGAGATAGGATACGGTATGGGATATCCGCACCGTCGCGGCGACCAAATCTCGGCAAGGCATCGCAGACCAAACTTTACTGGAGGAACGAACATGGACATGCTTGAACTCGAAAAGCGCCTCACTCGAATGGAGGACATCGAAGCCATCAAACAATTGAAGGTGCGCTACTCACATATCTGCGACGACATGCACAATCCGGACGCCATCGCGAGCGTGTTCGCGGAAGAGGGGATTTGGGAAAGCCCGGATTTCGGCAAGGCCGTCGGACACACGGCGATTCGCGAACTGTTCAAGAATTTCCAAAAGATGTTCAGCTTCTCGCAGCACAACATGATGAATCCATTGATCGAGGTCAATGGTGATCACGCTACCGGCGTGTGGTACATCATGGGTCCCTGGGATTCTACGGAAACGGGCGCGAAGCAATGGTTTGCGCTGCGCTATGACGACGAGTACGTCAAGCTTAACGGGCAGTGGAAATACAAGCACCTGCGCGTGGTGATGCGGATGGCGGAAGACCGCTGAGGACCCGCTTTCCCGTCGGACTCGCCCGCCGCCCAATCCTCGTCATCCCGGAAAGTGCGGTCAAAGCCGAAGCCCCAGCGAAAGCTGGGGACTTATCCGGGATTCCTCCGCGACCTCGAGCGCCCTTGGATCCCGGGTCGTTGCCCGGGATGACGGAAACTGATATCAGTGTTCGTTGGCGGGCGCTGCGCTAGCGGATAAGTGTAAAACGCCTGCGGCCTATGATCGCAGGACCTGCCCCGCGCGCGCGTCAGTCACCACGCCGCCTTCGTAGACACCTTCGCCATTCACAATCGTATGCAGGATGCCGCGCGAGGGCATCACCATGCGCTTCGCGCCGCCAGGCAGGTCGTAGCGACGTTCGCCGCGATTATTCGAACCGACCGTCTGGGGATCAAAAATGGTGAGGTCGGCGGCGAGGCCTTCGATCAGCCGTCCGCGATCTTTGATGCCGAAAAAATCCGCCGGATCGCTGGTCAGGCGGCGCACGCCTTCTTCCAGAGTGAGCGCCTGATGCTCGCGCACCCACGTGCCGAGCAGGTAGGTGGGATATCCAGAGTCGCACAGCATATCGACATGGGCACCGCCGTCACCGAGTCCGAGCAGGATATCGGGGTTGGCGAGGATCTCTTTCATGCGATCGACCCGGTGGTTGAAGGTTGAAAGTGTGAATTCCAGATCAAGATCGTCCTGCAAGGTCAGATCGAGAAACATATCAACGGGATCCTTGCCTTGCGCAGTGGCCAACTCGGTAATCGATTTACCCTCGCACGACTTAAGTGCCGCAGAGCGGACTTCGTGTACTCGCACCCGCGACCAATTGCCAAAGGTCTGGGGCCGTTTGAGATCCTCCCGGAAATGATCGCGGAACGCGCGGTCCTGGTAGACCGCGCGCTGCGCTGCTTTGGATTGATCCGCGAACACGCGTCGCCAGGACGGAAACGCTGCAAACGAGAACGGATTGCGCATGTTCACTTCGCGCGTGAGCGGCAGCGGCGAAGTTTGGGGCCGGGCGCCGCGTTGGATTAACGGCGCGACTTTCGCCAGGGTGTCGCGCACGGCTTCCGGAATATCATCGCGATCGAACATCGCGATAAAGGTGACGGGTCGTGCGCTGTGTTCGAGCAATGCCGCGAGCACTGCATATTCCTCATCATCCAGCACCGCGATCTGGCGGGTGAGCGCGATTTCGATCGCACCCTTGCCGCGCTCCTTGAGCACCTCGGCGTACGCCCGGTATTCCTCAGCACTTGCGTTGCGACACGCCAACGGATGACCGCCATAGCCCATGTGCTGATTGAGCATGGTGCTCGAAAAACCGAAGGCGCCGGCATCAATGGCGTCCCCCAGCAAGGCGCGAATCTGCCCAATCTCCGGAGCGCTCGCCGCGCGTTCCATCGAGGCCTCGCCCATCACGTAGTGCCGGAAAGGGGTGAGCGGGGCGAGGAAGGCGAGATTGACGGCCGGCTTGCGCGCGGCCGCTGCGTGCATGAACTCGGGAAAAGTCTCCCACTCCCACGTGATGCCACGGTCCAATACTTCAAACGGGATCGCTTCGACATTCACCAAATCACGCATCGCGATTTCGCGAGACTCAGGCCGACACGGCGCGATTCCGACACCGCAATTGCCCATCACCACACTGGTCACCCCGTGCCAGGGCGAAGGCGTCACTGCCGAGTCCCAGCAGATTTGTGCGTCGTAGTGCGTGTGCGGATCGATGAAGCCGGGGGCGACCACGCAGTCCGTGGCATCGATGGTGCGCCGCCCGCCCTCCGTGAGGCGGCCGATTGCTACGATCTTGCCGTTCGTTACAGCCACGTCCGCCTGCCGGGCGGGCGCGCCGGTACCATCGACGACGGTGCCATTCTTGATCAGGAGGTCATAGGACATTGGAAATCAATCCCTCACGTTAATGCACGAACCCCTTCAAACATCTCGGCATCTGGCCGCATCGTTCGCGCGCAGAATTCATCAATGGTGTGGGGCCATTGTGTGACCATGCGACCGGAGGCGGCGCTGTAATAGTTGCCGCAGTTAGCCTGCCACACAGCGACTTCGCGAATCTCGTGCTGCATGGTGTCGTTGTAGCGCGACTCAACTTCTGCGCGCAGATCGATGAAGGCGAGTCGCTCGCGCTCCAGGCGCTTGATCTGGCGCAGGATGTAATCAATCTGGATTTCGAGCATCGAGATAATCGAGCCGTTGTTGGTGCTTGGACCATAGAGCATGAAGAGATTGGGAAAGCCGCTGGTGACGATACCGAGATAGGCCTGGGCGCCGTCGCTCCAGGCTTCATCGAGGCGACGTCCGTGGCGGCCGGTGACTTCGATCGCCGACAGGTAACGGGTGACCTGAAAGCCGGTCGCCAGGATTACCGTATCGACTTGGCGCTCAACGCCGTCAGCGGTGACTACCCCGTCGGGGGTCAACGCGGTGATGCTCTCGGTCACTAATTCGACCTGCGGCAGGTTGAACACCGGGTAGTAAAGATTCGAGAACAAAGGGCGCTTGCAGCCGAAGGGGTGGCTGGGCGTGAGCTTGGCGCGCAACGCGGGATCCTTCACCACGGCGAGGTTACTCAAGCTCGCGGCTTCATATTCCAGTTGTTTGGCAGGGTCATTGAACAGAATGAACTCGTTCAGTTCCTTATAGATCTGCGCACGAGAGGCGTGGATCGCATTGGGATCGTCGCGGTAGACCGCGAGTTGCGCGGGGGTGTAGGGCGTATCTTCCTTGGGCGCGACCCAGTTAGCGGTGCGTTGAAACAGATGGAGCTTGGCGGTCTGGTGGACGATCTCGGGCACGAACTGCACTGCACTCGCCGCGCTGCCGATCACGGCAACTTTCTTGCCGAGCAAATCATGGGTGAGGTTCCAGCGCGCTGAGTGGAACAGCGTACCGTCAAATTTATCGAGACCGGGGAGATCAGGCCAGGCCAGCTCGTTGAACATGCCCATGCCACTCACCACGATCGGCGCCTGGCAGATCTGGCCATCGGCGGTCTCGACCTGCCAGTGAGAATCCTCATCCTGCCAATGTGCGGCACGCACCGTCTGGCCAAAGCGCACGTGGGGCAGAATGCAGTATTTCTCAGCGCAATGTTGCAGATAGTCCAGGATCTCCGCCTGGCCGGCAAACGGCCGCGACCAATCGGTTTTGAGTTCAAAAGAGAACGAATACAAATGTGATTTAACGTCGCACTCGGCACCCGGATAACGGTTATGCCACCAAGTTCCGCCAACACCAGCGGCCTTTTCGAGAATGACGAAGTCCTCAATGCCGGCTTCACGCAGTTTTATCGCGGTACACAGGCCGCCCGGCCCGGCGCCGATGATGATGACTCGGTAAGCGTGCTTCTGCGGTATGCTCATGGGCCGACATGCTCCAATACGGGGGGACTGTTTGGGCCCAAATGCTAACACGAAGGTAGCGGAAACCCGCGACGCACATCACCAGCTCAGGAGGACCTATGACGTTATTCGATAAGCCCGATCTTGGCGTACAGCTCGAGAACCACATTGCGACTGTCGAGATCTGCCGGCCACCGCATAATTTCTTCGATATCGATTTGATCGATCAAATTGCGGAGACCTATACGCAACTCGACCAGCTCGCCGAGTGTCGCGCTATCGTGCTGTGCGCGCAGGGCAAGAATTTCTGCGCCGGCGCGAATTTTGGGGCGAGTGACGCAGGTGGTGCCAAAGATAGCTCGCAAGGGGATTTATCGAATTCGCTGTACCACCATGCGGTGAGGATCTTTCGCTGTCAAAAGCCGGTGATCGCGGCGGTGCAGGGGGCGGCGATCGGTGGCGGGCTTGGCTTGGCCGTGGCCGCCGATTTTCGGGTGACCTGTCCCGAGGGGCGCTTCAGCGCAAATTTCACCAAGCTCGGTTTCCATCCAGGCTTTGGGTTAACCGTGACGCTACCCGAACTGATTGGCAAGCAGCGCGCCTCCTTGTTGTGTCTCACCAGTCGTCGTCTCAATGGCGAAGAGGCACTGGCCTGGGGCCTCGCGGATATCTGCGTACCACAGGCAGAGCTGCGCACTGCCGCGCTTGCGTTGGCACGCGAGATTGCAGGCTGTGCGCCACTGGCCGTGCTATCCACGCGCAGGACCTTGCGGCGCGGACTGGCCGAACGGGTTGAACAACAGACGAATCACGAATTGGTCGAGCAGAATCGCTTACGCGGCACTGCGGATTGGAACGAAGGCATCAAGGCGGCTGCTGAGCGTCGCGAGCCGCAGTTTATCGGTGCCTGAAAGGAATTCAGCTTTCTATGAGTCTGCGTAGCGCCTTCCGCCTTACGACTGCGGCTGCTTGAGCGTCAGTACGGGGCTATGCACGCCGATGATTTTCTCGAGCAGCCCGCGCGCCGCCTCTTTCCGCTTCTCCGAGTAATTGCCGATTACGCGACAGCCAAGCAAGGTCAGCAAGAACAATGCGCCGATGGCCCAGGGGGATTTCGGATCGAACAGCCCGGTCGCGCCGAGGAATTGGAGCAGTGGGTAGTGAAAAAGATAAATTGAGAAGGTATAGCCCGCCCAATCCCGTACCACCGGCGCGATCCGCTCCAAGGTGGGTGCGAGCGACTTGGAAATCGCCTGGCAACCAATGAAATTGGCAGCGACCAGCAAGCCAAGGAAATAACTGGCGACGAACTCATTCGACCAGTGCAGAGAGTGCTCGACGAAGTGCACGCCAAATTGAAAGTAAGACCACTCAAGTAGCGCGTCGCGCATCCCGCTCAGGCGAAAGGCAAGGTAGGCGAGAAGCGATCCCACAAACAACAAAGTGCCGACCGTCGGGCTGACATCGCCGCGTACATTCACGCGATACACCCATACGCCGAAAAGCCAGATCGGAAACAAGAGCAAGATTTTGGGCCCGACCAGCAGGCAACCCGCAATAAGCAGTGCCCAGCGCGCGAAACCTCGAAAGTACCACGCGGCGGCGAACAGACAGTAGTACCAGAATTCGTAACCCAACGACCAGTACGGGCCATTGGTAAATAATCGCCAGGAGTTGAACCACAGCTCGTTGGTGAAGGTGAGGGCGGTC